>JAFPCP010000084.1 GCA_017423825.1 Clostridia bacterium
ATGGACGCACCTCTGGTGCACCAGTTGTCACGCCAGTGGCACAGCTGGGCAGCTATGTGCGGAGCGGATAAACGCTGAAAGCATCTAAGCGTGAAGCCGACCCTAAGATAAGATATCCCACTGAGTAATCAGGTAAGAACCCACGAAGACTACGTGGTTGATAGGCTGCGTGTGTAAGGACGGTGACGTCTTTAGCTTGGCAGTACTAATCGTTCGAGGGCTTGACCTACGTCAGGCGAAACGTGTACAGAATCGCTGTATTTGGTGCGAAGCATGGGATGCATGCAGAGCACAAAAGGTTCTCATTCTAAGAAGCGACTTTATTCAGTTCTCAGGGCCTTGTACCTGAGATATAGTTGGTGTTGATGACGGTGGGGGTACACCCGTTCCCATCCCGAACACGGCAGTTAAGCCCACTTGTGCCGACAATACTTGGCTGGAAGCGGCCCGGGACGATAGGTAGACGCCAACATATACAAAGAAGCCACCCTTTTTGAGGGTGGCTTCTTTGTATATTCACTGGCCTACCTCGCACATTCGTTGCGTTGCAACGAATGGCAGGCCCAAATGTACAGATTTTTTCTCTTTGCCTTGCTTCTATTTGGGCCGAGACGCCAACATAAAAAGAACCCTACGGTTTTACCGTGGGGTTCTTTTTTGCGTTTACACCATCTTTTCGTTTTCGGGCAAGCTTCCAGCCAAGAGCCGGTTTGCACAAACTTCGGAGAATGACCGCCGGTCATTCTCGCGCCGTGGCGGCAGAAACTTCGACACGCATTATTTTATGCGCCACGGCAAGCGGCTCCCGGGACGGACGGCAGGGTGTCTCTTTGCTTTTACACTACCTCTGCGTCCCCATATAAACAAAAACGTGTAGCGCATTGGCTTTGCTCCACAGCAATAAAAAATAAAAAGGCAAAAAAGTGTGCAATTTGTGGTTGCAAAAATGTCACGGTGTGGTACAATAAACATGTTAACTGGTGAACTGCGCGCAGGCGCCGGCCAATAAGAAAGAGAAACACATTACGAAAAGGAGAGATTCCTATGAAACTGGGCGTTTTGACTGTTCCGTTGCAAGGCAAGCCGACCGAGGAGGCTTTTGCTTATTTACATAATTTAGGGGTTCAGACGGTGGAGCTCGGCACCGGTGGGTATACCAACCACAACCATTGCAACCCCGATGAATTGTTAGCGGACGAAAAAAAGATTGACGAACTGAAAGCGTTGCTTGCCAAATACGATTTGGAAATCAGCGTCTTATCTTGTCACGGTAACCCCGTGCACCCCAACAAAGAGACGGCGCAAGCCTATCATCAAGTGTTTGTCGACACCTGCAAACTGGCACAAAAACTGGGCGTGGACACGGTTGTGACCTTTTCCGGCTGCCCCGGCGATTGTCCGAACTCGAAATATCCCAACTGGGTGACCTGCCCCTGGCCGGATGATTTCGGAAAGATTTTGGAATACCAGTGGAACGACGTGTTGATTCCGTATTGGAAAGAAACGGCGAAAATTGCCGAAAGTTACGGCGTGAAGAAAATTGCTTTTGAGATGCACCCTGGTTTCTGCGTGTATAACCCGGCGACGCTGCTGCGCTTGCGCGAAGCGGTCGGCCCGATTATCGGTGCCAACTTTGATCCCAGCCATTTGATTTGGCAGGGCATGGATCCGGTGGAAGCGCTGAAAGCGCTCAAAGGCGCGGTATATCACTTCCACGCCAAAGACACCCGTGTGGACCCGCGCAACAAAGCCGTTAACGGCGTGTTGGACACCGGTAGTTACGGGGATTTGTCTACCCGCAGTTGGTTGTTCCGCACGATTGGCTATGGTTCCGATGTGAAGATGTGGAAAGATTTGATGTCCACATTGCAACTCATTGAATACGACGGCTCGGTGAGCATTGAGCATGAAGACGCGCTCATGTCCGTGCAACAAGGCCTGGAAAAGGCGATTGCTTTCTTGCAAGACGTGATGATCACCGAAAAACCGGCCGCTATGTGGTGGGCATAAGTTTAAGACGGAAGGGCAATAGCATGAGAAAGATGAATTTGGTGGTTATAGGCTACGGCGGCATGGGTGGCTGGCACGCACAGCACGCGCTGAATAGCGATGTGGTGAATCTGCGCGGCGTATATGACATTCTGCCGGAGCGTAACGCGTTAGCCGAAAGCCGCGGTATACACGCGTACGCCTCGTATGAGGATGTGCTGGCGGATGAGCAGGTGGATTTGATAACCGTTGCCATTCCTAACGATGTGCACGAATCTGTATGCGTCCGCGCGTTAGAGGCGGGAAAACATGTTATCTGTGAAAAACCGGTCACACTGGACTGCGCCAGTTTGCAGCGGATGTGCGCTGCCGCCGATAAGGCCGGCCGGATTTTCTCGGTGCATCAAAATCGGCGCTGGGACGTCGACTATCTGGCCATCAAACAGTTGGCCGAAAGCGGGGAAATTGGCGAAGTCATTCGCATCGAATCCCGCATTCACGGCTCCCGCGGCATCCCCAGCGATTGGCGCGGACTGAAAGCCTATGGCGGTGGCATGTTGTACGATTGGGGCATTCACTTGATTGACCAGGTGATGCAAATCATTACCGCGCCGGTCGTCAGTGTGGATTGCCGGTTTGACCACATCACCAATGATGAAGTGGACGATGGGTTCCGCTTGGATATGACATTTGCCGACGGAAAATCGGCGTATGTCGAGGTGGGCACTTATAACTTCATCGCCATGCCGCGCTTATATATGCGCGCGAAGGACGGCAGTGCGCTGATTAGCGACTGGCGCGAAAAATGCCAGGTGGTGAAATGCAACTATTGGCATGAGAGTGACGTGTTGCCGGTGCAGACGGCGGCCGGGCTGACTAAAACGATGGCGCCCCGCGACGACATTACCACCACCACGTATACCTTGGAGCGGCCGGCTTCCGACGTGCATGAGTATTATCGCAATTTTGTTAAAGCGATGGCCGGAGAAGAACAACCTTTGGTCACGCATACGCAGATGATGCGGGTGTTGCGGGTGATTGAAGTGGCGTTTGAGTCCGCGGAGAAAAATCAGGTTATTGCGTGCAACGTTTAATGGAAAAAGCACCTGCCCAGTCGGGCGGGTGCTTTTTTTGTGTTACGCGAAGAAACTACACGTCTAAGGTATAGGTTTGGTCAATCAGCCAATACGGCAGGTTGTGTTTTTGCGCGCGTTCCAAAACTTGCGCATTATCTCTCAAAAGGGTCTCCATCGTACAATCCGTATCATCCAAGCGGGTTTCCACGACGTTGGCGAACTTTTTTATATCCGCAAAGTGCGTTTTGATATAGTTCGCGCTCATAACCAGACAATGGTATTGGATGTTGTCGAGATATTCTTGCGAGAAATCCGTTTTCCAATCAAACGGAACGTAGCATCCCTCCACAACCAAATTCTGGTTGTTTTCGATGGCCGTTTTGATTATTTCCCGGACAATGGGCCATAGGTAGGCGGTTAAAGCGGCATCCTCGCTGGTGGGGGTGAGGTCAGTGTGGCCGCTGCGGATTAACCCCATTTTCAAATGGTCGATGGACAGATACGGATACGCGTATTTTTCCAGAAGTTTTTGCGCGAGCACCGTTTTCCCGGTGTGGGATGCGCCTGTAATTAAAATCACCATCGTTTTTCACCTCGCAAAAGGGACTGTGTTAAATAGAGTATAGCATATATCTGGCCAAAATGCCACCCTGTGAAAAGGTGGCGAGACTTGCAACTCATGGTTGTTGACCGCGGGCGGTTTTGTGTGCCGCCGGGGGATGCGTCGGCGGTCAAAACCCGGTGTTTTGCGTGGGCAAAACACGGCTCATCAAGAAATTCCATCCACCATTCCAACGAAGAAAAAGGAGCACCGCATCGCGGTACTCCCTTTTTCTTGGTCCGAGTGGCGAGACTTGAACTCACGGCCTCTTGACCCCCAGTCAAGCGCGCTACCAACTGCGCCACACCCGGATATCTGCATTAACTGCGAGAGACATTATAGCATACTCACATGTAAAAAGCAAGCCTATTTTCACTTTCTCTTGAAAAACTTTTTGGTTTTTCGGCAACGGCACACCACCGCGTTTGCAACAAGGTTACCCATTCTCTCGGCGGGCATGCACGAAAGGTTGTATAGCTTGTCCAATAACTTGTTCTTGTGTAAATCGACGGAATATGGTATACTGTTCTTGTTAAAATGCCGAGAAATCAGCCGGGTTTTTTAGAAAGAAGGAACAAAAATTATGGGCACGAGGAACGATTTGCGGAATGTGGCGATTATTGCGCACGTTGACCATGGAAAAACCACGTTAGTGGACCAGTTGTTGCGGCAAAGCGGTACGTTCCGCGCGAACGAACAGGTGGCGGAGCGGGTGATGGACTCCGGCGACTTGGAACGGGAGCGGGGCATCACCATTCTCTCGAAAAACACCGCCGTGAAATACGGCGATGCGAAAATCAACATCGTGGACACCCCCGGTCACGCGGATTTTGGCGGTGAAGTGGAGCGCATCCTGCTGATGGTGGATGGCGTGCTTCTGTTGGTGGATGCGTTTGAGGGTTGTATGCCGCAGACGCGCTTTGTGCTCAAAAAAGCCCTTGGGCTTGGCAAACGCCCGGTGGTGGTCATTAACAAAATTGACCGAGATGGCGCACGCCCGGAAGAGGTCATCGACGAGTTGATTGATTTGTTTATTGAACTGGGTGCTGACGAGGACCAGTTGGAGTTTCCGGTGGTGTATGCTTCCGGACGGGATGGGTATGCATCTCTCGACCCGACGGTGCGGCAGGGAGATATGCAGCCGTTGTTTGAGGCGATTATGCAGCACGTCCCCGCCCCGCAGGGCGAGCTGGACGGCCCGTTACAGATTTTGTTCTCCAACATCGATTATGACGATTATACCGGACGCATTGGGGTTGGCCGTGTTGAGCGGGGAAGTGTGCGCACCGGCCAGTCGGTAACCTTGTGCCGTCGAGACGGCACCACCACCGCTGCCCGCATCGGGAAACTGTATCAATTCGAGGGCTTGCGCCGCGTGGAATGTGAGACGGCCGGGTTGGGAGATTTGATTGCGGTCACCGGCATCACGGACCTTAACATCGGCGAAACGGCTTGTGATCCGGAGCATCCGGAGGCGTTGCCGTTCATCCACATCGATGAGCCGACGATTTCCATGCTGTTCATGGTGAACAACAGCCCCTTTGCGGGTAAAGAGGGAAAGTTTGTCACCTCCCGCAATCTCCGTGACCGCCTTTTCAAAGAGGTGGAGACAAACGTCAGCATGCGGGTGGAAGAGACCGACACCACCGACGCGTTCAAGGTGTCCGGGCGGGGCGAATTGAGCCTGTCTATCCTGATTGAAACCATGCGTCGGCAGGGATATGAGTTTGCGGTCAGCCGGCCGCAGGTTATTTATAAAAAAGCAGCCGATGGAAGTTTGTTAGAGCCGATGGAACTACTGGTGATAGAAGTGCCGGAACAATATGTCGGTGCGATTATGGAGCGGCTTGGTTCCCGCAAAGCGGAAATTGTCAACATGGGCACGCGCGACACCGGCATGAGCCATTTGGAGTTTCGCATCCCGGCGCGGGGCTTGATGGGCTACCGCCAACAGTTCTTGACCGACACCAACGGCAACGGCATCATGAACAGTTTGTTCGATGGCTATGAGCCGTACAAGGGAGATATTCCACAGCGAGTGCAAGGTTCCTTGGTGGTGCACGAGACCGGCGAAACATGCAGTTACGGCCTGTTCAATGCGCAGGACCGGGGTGCGTTGTTTGTCGGCCCGGGCGTGCCGGTGTATGAGGGCATGATTGTCGGGCAATCGCCCAAGGACGAGGACATCGTGGTGAACGTGTGCAAGAAAAAGCACGTCACCAACACCCGCGCATCCGGCTCGGATGAAGCGTTGCGGTTGGTGCCGCCCACGGTGCTGAGCCTGGAACAGTCATTGGAATTCATCAACGACGACGAACTGGTGGAAGTCACGCCGGAAAGTATCCGGCTACGCAAGCGGATCTTGTCCAAAGAGCAACGGCTGAAAGCCGAGTCTCGCAAGAAAAACACAAAATGAGAAAAAAGCAGACCTTACAGGTCTGCTTTTTTTCTTGGAATTGGATGGTTTATTTTTGCATTTGAGCGCAAACACTAGCCATAGAAAAAAGGAGCGTGGCCGCATATGGAAACCGTTATTTCAATGCAAGGCGTTTGCAAACAATATGGCAAAGGGGAGCGGGCTGTTGCGGCGTTGAAAGACGTGACCTTTTCCGTAACAGCGGGGGAGATGGTTGCTATTTTGGGGCCGTCCGGTTCCGGCAAGTCCACGCTGATGAATTTACTGGGTTGTTTGGACACGCCGACAAAGGGGAGCTATCGACTGGCGGGGCGGCCGGTAGAGGAAATGAGCGAGGGGCATCTGTCAGCGCTGCGTAATCGCTATATCGGCTTTGTTTTTCAAAGTTTCCATCTGCTGCCGCAGTTGACGGCGATGGAAAACGTGGAACTGCCGCTTTTGTACCGAGGAATTCCGGAACGCAGACGGCGAGAAATGGCGGCGGACAGTTTGCGGCAGGTGGGCTTGGGTGACCGATTGCACCATCGACCGGCGCAATTGTCCGGCGGTCAGCAACAACGTGTGGCGATTGCCCGGGCAATCGTCGGGGCGCCGCCGATGCTGCTCGCGGATGAGCCTACCGGCAATTTAGACACGGCCTCCGGGCAGGAAATCATGCAACTGTTGCGGCAACTGCACGCGGCGGGGCACACGGTCGTGCTTATCACGCACGATCCACGTATCGGCGCGGCGTGTCCGCGGCGTGTGATTATTGAAGACGGCTGTCTGCGGGAGGAATAAAAAACAGGGGCGACCATTCGGTTGCCCCTGTTTGGATAACAGCGTTTTTATTGCACAGACTGGGTGGCGGCATATAAGGCGGCGTATAGACCGTCTTTTTCCAAGAGTTCTTGATGCGTGCCTTGTTCCCGTATGCCTTGTTCGTCGATATAAGCGATTGTGTTTGCGTTGCGTATGGTGGACAGGCGATGGGCAATAACCAAGGTGGTACGGCCTTTGGATAGTTTTTCCAGAGCCGCCTGAATATGCGCCTCGGTGACGGTGTCCAGAGCGGAGGTAGCCTCATCCAGCAGGAGAATCGGCGGGTTTTTAAGGAAAATCCGCGCGATGCTGATGCGTTGTTTCTGTCCGCCGGACAGTTTGATGCCCCGTTCTCCAACGTAGGTTTGGTATCCGTCGGGCATCGCCAGGATGGTGTCGTGGATTTCGGCTCGGCGTGCGGCTTCCATGACCTCTTCGTCGGTTGCGTCGAGGCGCCCGTAGCGGATGTTATCCATAACCGTGCCGGCGAAAATCATTACGTCTTGTTGCACGATGCCGACCTGCTCTCGTAAGGATTGCAGCGTGACTTCGCGGATATCCTGGCCGTCGATGGTGATAGCACCGGATTGGATTTCATAAAAGCGAGGGATAAGATGGCACAAGGTGGTCTTGCCGCCGCCGGACGGGCCGACCAGCGCCACGGTTTGTCCCGCGGGAATGTTCAAACTGACGTTTTCCAGCACCGACGCCCCCGCGTCGTATTGGAAAGAGACTTGGTTAAACGAGATGTGCCCGCCTGTACACACGAGTGGTTTGGCGTCCGGCGCATCGGCGATGTCCGGTTTTTCCGCCATGAGCTCCTGAAAACGTACAAAGCCCGCCATACCGGTGGTGTATTGTTCGATGAAGTTGGCAAGTTTGCGGATGGGAGACAGGAACGAGGATACGTACAGCGTGAACACCAACAGGTCCACGTATTCCAACCGCCCGCTGATAATCAGCAAACCGCCCGCCGCGATAACTGCGACGTTTATCAGATTGGTTATGACGTCCGAACCGGACACGAATACGGCCATTTGCTTATAAAACCCGTCGCGGGCGCTTCGATAAGATTGGCTTCCCTCTTCGAAGCGGGCTATTTCATAGGCTTCGTTGTGGAAAGCCTTAGCAGTGCGCACGCCGGAAATGCTGGATTCAATTTGGCTGTTGATGATGCCGATTTTCTCCTTGACCTTTCGGCTGGAAGAAGCCATGTGTTTGCGGCGCAGGGCGGTAAACACAATGAGTATCGGCACCAGTATCGTGATAACAAGAGCCAACCGCCACTGAATGGTGAACAGAACAATCAATGCCCCGATGAGAGTGACGCAGGAGATGAACAAATCCTCCGGGCCGTGGTGGGCCAATTCCACCACCTCGAACAGATCGCTGATGACGCGAGACATGAGTTGGCCGGTGCGGTGCTTGTCGTAAAAGCGGAAGGAGAGCGTTTGCAGATGACTGAACAAATCCCGCCGCATGTCGGTTTCCATATACACGCCGAGCATGTGCCCCCAATAGGCGACCACAAACTGAAAAACGCCTTTGAGCAGATAGGCGAGCACAAGAATACCCATCCACACGTAAAAAGCGCGAAAAGCTCCTCGTGGCAAGAGTGTGTTGAGCGCGTATTTTGACACCAGCGGATAGGCTAAATCGACACCGGCGATAAACAGCGCACAAATCAAATCAAAAAAGAAGAGTTTTTTATAGGGCTTGTAGTAGGAAACAAAGCGACGTATCAAGAGGTATTCAGTCCTTTCGTCAAGAGAAATACTATACCATACCAGTATAGCAGAATTTATATATTTTTCAAGCCGCGGACATAAAAAACCGCCCGGCAGAAGCTCTGTCGGGCGGAAACAATAGCCGCAAAGGATGGATTATCCGCGGATGTTTTTATACAGCGGGCCGTAGGCGGCGCAGGCGCGATAATCTTGTCCCTCTTTGTCCATACCGTACGCGTTCCAGGCGGCGGGACGGAAGATGTCTTGCTCAGGCACGTTGTGCATGCACACCGGGATGCGCAGCATCGAGCACAGGGTGATTAAATCCGCGCCGATGTGGCCGTAGGAGATAGCGCCATGGTTGGCACCCCAGTTGTTCATCACGTCATAGGCGGTTTTGAACGGGCTGCCCTCTTTGCCGTCGCAGCGGGGGGCGAACCAGGTGCACGGCCAGGTGTAGTCGGTGCGTTTCCACAGGATGTCCGTGACCTCGTCCGGCAGGTCGACCGTCCAACCTTCGGCGATTTGCAGGACCGGGCCGAGCCCTTTTACGAGATTCAAGCGAATCATGGTGGCCGGCATTTCGGCCTTGGTCACAAAGCGGGAGGAATACCCGCCGCCACGGAAATAGCCGAGGTCGGCATAGTTCCAGGTGGTGTTTTCCATGATGGCCTTTTGGTCGGCTTCGGTGACTTCATACCACGGTTTGATGATGCCGTTGCCGGCGGCATCTTTGGCCTGCCCATTGGCATCCAAACAGCAAGCGCCGGAGTTGATAAGGTGGATGAAACCGCCGTTTTCTTTGGCGACACCGTCGAGAGTGTAGCCGGCCGCGCGCTGCACGGCTTCGGGGCTCCAATAGGTGCGCACATCCGCAAACATTTGGGCGCGGTTGGTGAGCAGTTTCATGAACAGCATGCCGAGGCCGTTGAGCACGTCGTTCTCCGTGGCCAGGATATACGGCTCACGTGCGCCGTTCCAGTCGAAAGAGGTGTTGAGCATCGCTTCGGGGAAGTCGCAGTTGGGATAGAAGTCGGTCCATTGGCGCTGGCCCTGGAAACCGGCGGCGATGGCGTTGTGGCCAACCTTTTCCTCTTCGCATCCGTCGGGCAAGTTTTCGTTGCCGTTCATCAGGTCCTTGATGATGCACATCATCTTGACGACGAACTCCAAATCTTCCTCTTTGCGCTCTTCGGAGCGTTGCATGTCGGCCGGATTTTTGTCAAAGCCGATGTTAGCATGCTCTTTTGTCCAGGCAAGGGCTTTTTGGAATTCCGCCTCGTCGTAGATGCCTTCGGTCATGCGGCGAATGATTTCCACCTCGTCGACAGACTCAACGCGCATGCCGAGATATTCTTCGATAAACGCGGGGTCGATGATGGAGCCACCGATACCCATGCAGATGGAACCGATTTGCAAGTAACTCTTGCCGCGCATGGTGGCGGCGGCGACGGCCGCCCGCGCAAAGCGCAGCAGTTTTTCTTTCACGTCGTCCGGGATGTTGGTCACCTCATCGAGGTTTTGCACGTCATGCCCGTAAATGCCGAACGCCGGCAACCCTTTTTGGGCATGGGTGGCGAGCACAGACGCCAGATATACCGCACCGGGACGTTCGGTGCCGTTGAAACCCCAAACGCCTTTGATGGTCATGGGGTCCATATCCATGGTTTCGGCACCATAGCACCAACAGGGGGTGACGGTCAGGGTGATATCTACGCCCGCTTTCTTAAATTGAGCGGCACAGGCGGCAGCCTCGGCCACACGGCCGATGGTGGTGTCAGCGATAACGACTTTTACGGGCTCGCCGTTGCTGTATCGAAGATTTTCCTCAAACAACGCTTTGGCGGCACGCGCCATAGCCATGGTTTGGTCTTCCAAGGACTCTCGCACCTTTAACGGGCCGCGGCGGCCGTCGATGGTGGGACGAATGCCGATAACGGGATAGTCGCCAATCAATCTGCTTTTTGCCATACTGTTTCGCATCCTTTCACAATAAAATGCGTGTTTTGGATTTTGTGCAAAGCACAAAACTTGCATACTACACAATTTCATTATACGGTTGAAAAACAGGGCGGTCAAGTGGTATAATAGACAAAGAATAGAACAATATTCAGTTTTTACGACCCAAAACCCCCCAAAGGAGCGTGATTCTGTGAAATATATCGCGTATCGAGAAAATGCCGCTCACGGTACGTTGGACTTTCCAATTGCCTATTATGCGGTGGACGACACCCATCCCCGGTATGAGATGACGTTGCATTGGCACCCGGAATATGAAATCATTCGGGTGCAGAGCGGGCGATTTCACCTGAACTTGGATGGTCGCCGTTTCACCATGGAGGCGGGGGATGCGGTACTTATCAGCGAGGGCATGTGCCACAGCGGCGTGCCGGAAGATTGCGTGTATGAATGTCTGGTGCTGGACTTGCAGCGCTTTGTCGCGCAAAACCGCATTCGCATCCGGCAGGTGTTGGACATCCTTAACCACAAGCAGGTGGTGCGCCCGTTGTTGCCGCGGGACGCCGAAGGATTGTATGAACAATTGGACCAACTGTTTGTGGCGATGAAAGAAGAGCGGGCGGGATATGAATTGTTTGTGCAGGGGAGTTTGTTTTTGCTGCTGGGCATGATTGTGCGGGATAGCCTGTGCGGGCCGGCGAAAGATATGCCTCGCCGCAATCGCAAGCAACAGATGTCGCTTAAAAATGCCGTTTTATATATGGAAGAGCATTACGCCGGACCAATCACGCTGGATGAACTCGCGCGTTGTGCCGGCATGAACCGCAAATATTTTTGTTCGTTCTTTCGCAGCATGACGCAAAAAACGCCGATGGAATATCTAAACAATCTGCGGGTGGAGATGGCGGCGGAGCGGCTGGTGCATACCGACCATACCGTGGCCGAGATTGCGGGAGAATGCGGGTTTAATGACGTGAGTTATTTCACAAAAGTGTTCCGTCGGTATATGGAATATACGCCACTCAGTTATCGCAAAAAACACGGGCATAGTTCCCGCTAAAACGGAAAAGGTATAAACAGCGGCCCCTCTTTCATAGTAATGGAAAGGGAGGGATGTCGTGTGTTTTGGCTGATTAAGAAGCGACAAGCGTGGACTGCGGTGGCGGTTTGCATAGCGCTGTTGTTGGGTGTAGCCGGTGTGGCGTTCAGCCGTGATTCGGCGGTCGCCACGGTAGGCAAAGCGGACAACTGGGGGTTATCTTTTCAACAGGAGGGACAACCGCCTGTGGCGAATGCCTCGGCCGCAGAGCTCGCGGCGTATAACACCTATTACGTGGGGGACACCACGCAAAAAACCATTTATTTGACCTTTGATGCGGGGTATGAAAACGGCTACACCGCCCCGCTGTTGGATGCGTTGAAAAAGCACGGCGTGCCGGCCACGTTTTTCGTGGTGGGGCATTATTTGGAAACGGCACCGGAGTTGGTCAAGCGCATGGTGGCAGAGGGACATATCGTTGCGAACCACACCTATCACCACCCCGACATGTCCGCGATTGCTGACAAAGCGGCGTTTGAACAGGAGCTCAAAGCGGTGGAGGAGCAATACCAAACGGTCACCGGGCAGGCGATGCCGAAGGTGTACCGGCCGCCACAGGGGAAATACAGCGAAAGCAATTTGCAATTAGCCAAGGATTTGGGCTACACCACGTATTTTTGGAGTTTAGCGTACGTGGATTGGTACGTGGATAAGCAGCCGACACGGGAGCAAGCGTTGCAAAAACTCATCGGGCGGATTCATCCCGGTGCGGTGGTGTTGCTGCACAGCACCTCGGCAACCAACGCACAAGTGTTGGATGAGGTGCTGACAAAATGGAAAGAGATGGGTTATACTTTCGGCAAGCTATCTGAGATAGCCGGCGTATGAAAACGGGGTGCTTCGGGCATACTGTGATTGGTCGTAAGGACCAAATTGCCGAAAGGAGATAGTCGTTATGGAAAAAGCCAATCGCAGCATTCATTGTAATGTGACCTCTTGTACGCACCACTGCCACTGTGAAGATTATTGCAGCTTGGACAGTATACAGGTGGGCACGCATGAAACCGATCCCAAACAGGATCAATGCACCGATTGCCAGTCCTTTGTAAAGAAGAATTAAATCGGCAAGAAAACAACCGTCGGTCTGTTGGCAGGCGGTTGTTTTTTGTTTTCGGTTGGCGCGGTTGTGCGGGTTGGTGGATAAATTTGCGAAAAGTTGCAAAAACCCTCTTGCAAAGACGGGCAAAGTGGTGTACAATAAAAGACGCTTTTAGAAGCGGCATTTCGCCTATATTTCCGCCCGTGGCGAAGCTGGATATCGCAGTGGATTCCGATTCCAAAGGCCGGGGGTTCGAATCCCTCCGGGCGGGCCAAAAAAGAGAGCGTCACCGATGGTGACGTTCTCTTTTTCTGTTTACGAGGGTGAGCAGAAACCCCGCTAGTTTGCGAAGGGAAGCGGAGCAAACTATCCAGCGGCTCGGAGGAACCGAGACGCAGGGTTCAGAATCCCTCCGGGCGGGCCAAAAAAGAGAGCGTCACCGATGGTGACGTTCTCTTTTTCTGTTTGCGAGGGTGAGCAGAAACAGCAACCAAAAAGACAGCCGTCGCAACCTGAAAGGGTTGCGACGGCTGTCTTTTGCTTTTGACAAGTATCGAATGCGATTATTCCCAGCGGAAACTGCCGCTGAGCAGGGTGACCTCTTTGTCCACCGTGAGCAGCCCGCCGTCCACATGGCCGGTGCGAGAAGATTCGTCCGGCAGTGTAATGCGGCAGGTGCCCGGCTGCACGGAGGTGATGAAGGGGATGTGTTCCGCCAAAACGGCCAAATCCCCATCCGCGCCGCGCAGATATAGACCGGTCACTTCCCCGCGGAACCATTCGCCGTCCGGCGAAGCCACGGTTAGCATGTAGGTGTTCATACCGTCTCCTTTTTGGCCTTGGCGACCGCTTCGTCAATGGTGCCCACGAACAGGAACGCGGATTCCGGCAGGTCGTCGTGTTTGCCCTCAATGATTTCGCGGAAACCGCGAATGGTTTCGCTCAGCGGCACGTAGGTGCCGGGCAGACCGGTGAATTTTTCGGAAACGTGGAACGGTTGTGACAGGAAACGCTGGATTTTCCGCGCGCGTTGCACCAACAGTTTATCCTCGTCGGACAACTCGTCCATACCCATGATGGCGATGATGTCCATCAATTCTTGATATCTTTGCAAGATGCGTTGCACCTCGCGCGCGACGCGGTAGTGCTCTTCGCCGACCACGTCCGGGGTGAGCATGCGGCTGGTGGATTCCAGCGGGTCCACAGCCGGGTAGATGCCCTGCGAGGCGATGTTACGGGACAACACGGTGGTGGTGTCCAGGTGCGCGAAGGTGGTTGCCGGCGCGGGGTCAGTCAGGTCGTCCGCCGGCACGTACACCGCCTGCACGGAGGTGATAGAGCCGCGCTTTGTGGAGGTGATACGCTCTTGCAGAGCGCCCATTTCATTGGCAAGGGTGGGTTGGTATCCCACGGCAGAGGGCATACGTCCGAGCAGAGCGGACACCTCACTGCCCGCTTGGGTGAAGCGGAAGATGTTGTCGATGAACAGCAACACGTCCTGCCCCTCGGTGTCGCGGAAATATTCCGCCATGGTCAGACCGGACAGTCCCACCCGCATACGAGCGCCGGGTGGCTCGTTCATCTGACCGTAGACGAGCGCGGTTTTATCCAACACGCCGGATTCTTGCATTTCGCAATACAGGTCGTTGCCCTCGCGGGTGCGCTCGCCGACGCCTGTGAACACCGATAAACCGCCGTGTTGTTTGGCGACGTTGTTGATGAGCTCCATGATGAGCACGGTTTTGCCCACGCCGGCGCCGCCGAACAGGCCGATTTTACCGCCTTTGGAATAGGGGCAGATGAGGTCCACGACCTTGATGCCGGTTTCCAAAATTTCGGTGGAGGTGGCGAGCTCGTCATAAGCGGGAGCGGGGCGGTGGATATCCCAACGCGGGGCGTCTGCGGGGGCGGGTTTTTCGTCCACCGGCTCGCCCAACACGTTGAAAATGCGTCCGAGCGTGTCTTTGCCGACCGGCACCTGGATGGTGCTGGCGGTGTCGGTGACGGGCGTGCCCCGTTGCAGACCGTCGGTGGAGGCCATAGCCACACAGCGCACGGTGTTATCGCCGATGTGCTGGGCGACCTCTACGGTGAGCGTACGGTCACCGACGGGGACGGTGAGCGCCCGGTTGATGGGGGGCAACTCTCCCTCTTCAAAGCGGATATCCAAGACCGGGCCCATGACTTGTGCCACGATGCCGTGTTGATTTTCAGCCATTGGCAGTTCCTCCTGTTGGTTTGTGCCGCGTCGACTTTTAAGAACCGGCGCCGGCCACAATTTCGGTAATTTCTTGGGTTATAGTGCCCTGGCGGGCTTGGTTGTAAGATAGTTGTAGGTCGTCCAGCATCTGCTGTGCGTTTTTGCCGGCGGAATCCATTGCCATACGGCGGGCAGCCACCTCGCTGCAAAAGCTTTCGCGTATGGCGGCGACGATTTGGCCGGTGAGATATTCCGGCACGGCGGCCTGTAAAATCTGTGCCGCGTCCGGCTCAAACAAGACGCTGCGTGTCGGGGCGTTTTCGTCTCGCGTGAGCGGCAGCACCCATTTCACCGCCGCCTGTTGGCTGAGCATGGAATGATACTGCGTGTACAGTATGCCGAGCCGGTCGTATTCGCCGGCGGCGAACTCTTCGCACAGGTGCCGGGCAAGTGCGGCTGCATCGGCACCGCTGCATTTCTCGGACGACAGCGTTTCTTCGCCGAATCGGTCACCGGCTTTTTTGCCGATGGGGATGAGTTGCGCCTCGGGGTATTCCTTGGCAAGCCGGAAAACGTTGGCGTTATATCCGCCGGCGAGCCCACGGTCGCCGGCAATCACCAGCAGACGGGTGCGTGCTCCCTCGCTTTGGCGCATATAGGGGCTTTTGCGGCATTCCGGGCTAGCCACAAGCAGGGAGACGGCGTCGCTGACAGCCGCCGCGTAGGCACCGCTTTTCTGCATAGCCTCGGTGGCGCGCCGGATTTTTGAGGACGCTACGAGTCCCATAGCGTTGGTCAGTTGCAGGGTGGACTTAACGCTTTTGATGCGGGTGCGCAGGGATTTTATGTCGGCTCCCATGACATCACCTCTGCATTTCTTTTAGCGCCGTTTCCATGGTTTGCACGTCCTCGTCGTCGTAGAAACCATCGCGGAACCGTGTCAGCAGGTTGTTGTATTTTTGCTGTAACAAGGCATACAAACGCTGTTCATATGCCGGAACGTCGGCCACCGGCACAGCGTCCAGATACCCGTGGGTAACGGCGTAAATCAGCACCACCTGGCACCCGACAGGCACCGGGGCGTTGCGTTTTTGTTTGAGCACCTCCACGATGCGTTCGCCAAGAGCCAGCCGGGCTTTGATGTCCGCATCGAGGTCGCTGCCGAATTGCGCAAAGCTTTGCAGTTCGCGGTATTGCGAATACAACAGTTTCAGTTCGCCCGCGACCTTTTTCATCGCCTTCACCTGGGCGGCGCCGCCGACGCGGCTGACCGAGATGCCGGGGTTGATGGCCGGCATGACACCGGCGTGGAACAACTCAGTTTCCAGGAAAATCTGGCCGTCTGTGATAGAGATGACGTTGGTCGGGATATAGGCCGACACGTCACCGGCTTGGGTTTCGATAATCGGCAGGGCGGTGATGGAACCGCCGCCGTGTTCAGGCGCCACGCAAGCGGCACGCTCCAACAAGCGGGAGTGCAGATAAAACACGTCGCCGGGATACGCTTCGCGGCCGGGCGGGCGGCGAATGAGCAGCGACAGTGCGCGATAGGCGACGGCGTGCTTGGACAGGTCGTCGTACACAATCAGCACGTCTTTGCCTTGCTCGCGGAAATACTCCGCTATGGCACAACCCGCATACGGCGCGATATATTGCAAAGATGCGCTCTCGGATGCGGCGGCGGACACGATGATGGTATATTCCATGGCGCCGGCGGCGGCCAGTTCGTTGGCGATTTGCACCACAGAGGTGTTTTTCTGCCCGATGGCCACGTAGATGCACAGTACGCCGGTGTCTTTTTGATTGAGGATGGTATCGATGGCGATGACGGTTTTACCGGTTTGTCGGTCGCCGACAATCAACTCGCGTTGTCCGCGGCCGATGGGGATCATGCTGTCAATCGCCTTGATGCCGGTCTGCAACGGGACCGAAACGCTTTTGCGCTGGATGATGCCGGGCGCCTCGGATTCGATGGGGCGGGTGGCGGTGGTCTGGACGGGGCCCTTGCCGTCGATGGGCTGGCCCAAAGCGTTCACCACGCGGCCGAGCAGCGCTTCGCCCACCGGTACGCTGAGCACGCGGCCGGTGCGCTTGACGATGGTGCCTTCCCGGATGTCGTTGCGGTTGGACAGAACGGCCACCGCGACGGTATCCTCTTCCAGGTTTTGCGCCATACCGAGGCTGCCGTCCTCAAATTCCAGCAGTTCACCGGCCATGCAGTTGCGCAGACCGTACACGCGCGCGATACCGTCACCAACCAGAACGACGGTGCCGGTTTCGGTCATTTCCATTTTGGACTCGTAATGCCGGATTTGCTCTTTGATGATATGGCTGATTTGTGTCGGTTTGTTGCTCACTGTTGCATCACTTCCTTCACTTCTCGCAGGCGATGTTTGAGGCTGCCGTCCAGCACTTTGCCATCGAGTTCGACGGTTATGCCGGCGAGCAGACTTTCGTCTACGGTGCAGTCGAGCTGCACCGTGCGGCCGCTGAGAGCCGCCAAGCGTTCACACAGACGTTCTTGTTGGGCAGGGGACAGCGGCACGGCGCTGGTTACCCGTGCGGTGGAACGTCCGGTGGCTGTTTCGTACAGTTGCCGATAGGCAGACACGCACTCCGGCAAACAGCGTATGCGCCCTTGGGCGCAGAGCAGTTGCAGGAAAGAGCGCACATATGTCGGCGTTTCCGCCGGCAAGGCCTCATCCAGCGCTTGTATGCGTTCTTTGGTCGGGATAGCCGGATTGCTCAGCAGCTCCGGATATGCCGGCTCGGCAAACAGCGCGTCGGTGAGACTCTCTAAGGCTCGCAAAAACACTGCCTGCTGTGCGGACTCCGCAGCTAAGGCATACAAGGCTTCTGCATAATCCTTACTTTGTTGTGTCATATGATTCACCTATTTCATCCAGGAAGGTGTCGATGATGGCTTGATGGTCTTCGTGTCGCAACTCACGGCCCAGCATTTTTTCAGCCAGTTTAGCCGACACGTCGACGATTTCCCGTTTCATATCGTCCTCGGCTTTTTGCCGTTCGAGCACCGCCTCGGCTTCGGCTTGCCGCATCACGCCGGCGGCCTTTTCCTTGGCGGCGGCGATCATACGGTCGCTGTGCTCTTGTGCGGTGGCGGCCGCATCGTGCAAGATGCGGTCAGCCTGCTCTTGTGCGTGTTCCATTCTCTCTTGCCAATCGGCTTGATCCTGCTGGGCTTTTTCGTTTGCCTCAGCGGCCTCGGCGTATTCCTTGTCTACGGCTTCTTGCCGCTTGGCCAGCATGTTTTGCACCGGCTTATACAGGAACTTTTTGAGGAGCAGGAACAGAATCAACAGATTCAAAAGCGAAATGAGCATCAACCATACGTTAACAGAGATGACGTCTAATGTTTGCATACCCTCAACTCCTATGGGTTAGCCGATGGCATTCAGCAGAATGTTGACCAGCAGATTGGGGGCCAGGAAAATCAGCAAAATAGCGATAACCAGGGCGTACAAGCCGGTGGTTTCCGCAATGGCGCACCCCATGAGCATGGTGGTGGTGACGGGGCCTTTGCTTTCGGGCTGCCGACCAATGGCCTCGCACGCCTTGGCGACGGCGTTACCTTCACCGATACCGGGGCCGATACCGGCGATCATCGCCATGCCGGCGCCCAATGCACACGAACCTAAAATAATACCAATTGCCAGTTCTAA
Source organism: Clostridia bacterium (assembly GCA_017423825.1). Lineage (GTDB taxonomy): Bacteria > Bacillota > Clostridia > Oscillospirales > Acutalibacteraceae > UBA5905. The sequence continues at coordinate 18,591 of JAFPCP010000084.1, forward strand.
CATAATCTCGTACCTCCAAATTTTTTATGCTTGTTTTACTTTGTTTTGTTTATGGGATTTGCGTTTTTCATATTCGTCAGCGGGGAACCCGTTGGCTATATACAGCATCGTGAGCATAGCGAAAATAAACGCTTGCAGGCAACCGCTGAAAACATCAAAATAAATGGACAGAACCGCCGGCAACCCGATTTGCAAAAACGGGATGCTTCCCAAGACGCCGGGGAGCCAGCCGAGCACCATGCGGGATAACCCTTGTAGGGCCGCTGCCACTAACACGGAAATAACCGAGCCGGAGAGAATGTTGCCATAGTGACGAAACGCCATAGACACCGGGGTTGCGATCTCGCCGATAACGTTGAGCGGTGTGAGAAATGCCACCGGTTCGGCAAAACTTTTAAGATAATACAAAGGGCCGGCCTTCAATTTATAATATGTGATGAGGAAGAACACCAGCAACGCCCAACCGCCGACCACGTTCAGATCGGAGGTCGGGGGATACATTCCCAACAACGTCAACAAACTGGACACAGCGGACAGCCCCATTATGGCGGCAACAAACGGTGCAAACCCTTTGAAATACGGCCCCATATTGTTTGCTACCAAGGATTCGGTTTGTTCGATGAGCCATTCGGCTATCACCTGCCGTTTCGTTTCGGGGCGAACAGCCAATCCGTGCGTCATATACAGACACAGAAAAAACAGGGACACGATAACGATCCAGGAGTTAATCTGTGCCTCGGTGATAGGCAGGGCTTGCAATGGCGCAGGCAAGGTGAAATGGATGCGGGCGCCGGATATGGAAATGCCCTGTGACGGTGGTTTGGTCAAGACCTGCAAAACCACCCCGCCGACAAGCGGTGCGGCTGCCAACGACAGCAGCAGGACATCCACCAGCCGAAACAGCCGGCTTTTTTTGTTCATGTTATGTGTCACCTCCGGATTGTTCGGTGGTTGTTTTTTTATCGAATTTCGGGCGAAGCATTACCGCGATACGCGGGAAGAACAAAGGAATAACGGTTGTCCAAGTGGAGAAGAAAGGAAGTGTGACGCCTAATATGAGAATTAGCCCCAAACCGAGCGTGCGCAAGCTTTGGGACAGACGCATCGTCTGGGCGGCCTGTTTTTCTTCTTGGGATACGGCTTTTTGCACCGTCAACCCCATGAGCAGGAAATTGCCCACGGCCGCAGTGCCACCCAGCAGATTGCCGAGCAGCACGGAATAGTGCCAGCGCCCCAGCAGGCAAAACACCGCTTGCAGCAATACGCTGCCGACTAATACACACAGGGCGATATAGCCGGTTTCGCGACGCACGGTGGCGTCTGTTTTCCGCATATAGGACACCTTCCCTTTTTGTTCGAATAAATTATTTTCATTTTAGCATATACCGCACAAATAGTCAAATAGTCAAAAACAATTTGTAAACATTTGGACAATCCAACCGTTCACGCAAACGGCTTTTGAGTATGGTATACCCAACCCGGCAGAAATCTATGTTATCAATAAAGTACGGCTTGCGTTTTTTGATGGTTTTTTATATACTATACATGCATGTAAAACATAAAACGAGGGGGGCGGATTGCGTGAAAATGACGGTACAGGCATTGTGGGAATATATGCAGGTCAGTCGGACGTGGGACGCCCCCGATTTGCTGGTGTTGGGGCATGCGGCACCGGATGCGGATGCGCTGGTGTCGGCGTTGTTTGAGGCGTGGCGGCGGTATCTTGCCGAGGGCACCAAAGCGGTGTCGGTAATGCAGGCGCACAGCGTGCCGCGGGAGGTGGCGGAGCTGTTAGGGGACGTGGTTGCCCTGTTGCCGACGCAGGAGGATTTGGCGCGGTGGCCGCAGGTGCCGCTCGTGTTGACAGACCACAGCCACGCGCCGGACAAGCAAGACCGCGTGGTGGCGGTGATAGATCATCACCGGCCTCAGCCGGGTGTGGATTTAAGCCTCGTGGAAACCTGCATACAGCCGGTCGGTGCCACGACCACGCTTATAGCGTTGCGTTTGCGCGAGCAAGGGATGCAACCCGACCGAGATGTGGCTCGTATGTTGCTGGGGGCGATTTTGCTGGACACCGAGGGATTGTCGCCGACCAAGACCAAGCCCGAGGATACACAGGCCGTGACGTGGCTTTGTGAGCGGGCGGCGATGCAGCCGGATGCGTATTTCCCCTTGCTGCGGGAAGCCTTGTTGTCCGAAACCGAGCCCTCTGTTTTGTATCGCCGCGATTATCGACAATATACCGACGCGCAAGGTGCCCCGGTGTTAGGATTTGCCATATTAAAGGTGTGGGAGGATACCGTCCCGGACATACAGGCGGTGCGGGCGCTGTTACAGCAGGACGTTGCGGCGGGATGTCCGGTGTGTGTAGCGAAGATATCTTCATATACCGCCGCCGGACCGCAGGAGGAGCATTATCTGGCCGCCGGCGCTGAGCAGCTTGTGGAGACGGTGTTGGAAACGGTTTGCGCAGTGGCTGGCCCTTTGGCGCAGCGGCGGGCTGCGGACTGGGTGTTTTTGCCTGCCGAAGCGGGACGTCCGGGGCGGAAAACACTGTACCCCCGCCTTTTGGAACGATTGGCGGAGAAAAAATGAAATCCGCAAGCAGAAAAAAGGAAAAAAGGGGAAAAAAGGCTGGTATTTTCCGCCGGTGCATGATACAATGAAGGTGCATAAGAATGGTGGCGCCTGACCGGCGGCAGAAAGGACAATGTATATGGATGCGATCACGAAAAAAGAATTACAGCGCATTGCGACAAAAATCCGCATGGCGATCATAGAGGGCACATACCATGCCGGCAGTGGGCACCCGGGTGGCTCTTTGTCCATCGCGGACGATTTGGCCTATTTATATTGGAAAGAAATGCACATTGATCCGGCCGCTCCGAAAATGCCCACGCGTGACCGTTTTGTATTATCCAAAGGCCATGCGGCACCGGCACTGTATGGTGCGTTGGCTCTGCGCGGCTATTTCCCCGAGTCGTGGATTCCCACTCTGCGCAAGGTGGGTTCCGCTTTACAGGGGCATCCGGACATGAAGAACATACCCGGCGTGGACATGTCCTCCGGCTCCTTGGGACAGGGGGTTTCCTGTGCGGTTGGCATGGCGCTGTCCGCTAAGCTAGACAAGGCCGATTGGCGCGTGTATACCATCCTTGGCGACGGTGAGATTCAAGAGGGCCAGGTGTGGGAAGCGGCTATGTTTGCTGCGGCCAAGAAACTTGATAATTTGGTGGTTATCGTAGATAACAACAATCTGCAAATTGACGGCACGGTGGAGCAGGTCAACTCGCCGTATCCGATTCCGGAGAAATTTGCGGCGTTTGGTTTCCATGTGATAGAAATCGACGGAAACGACCTGGAAGAGATAGAGACGGCGTTTGCCGAGGCGCGCACGGTGAACGGCAAACCGGTCGCCATCGTGCAAAAGACGATAAAGGGCAAAGGCGTGTCGTTTATGGAAGACCAGTGCGGTTGGCATGGTAGTGCCCCGAAGAAAGAGCAGTATGACGCCGCTATGGCGGAGTTGAAAGCCCGTTTGGAAGAAGAGGAGGGTTGAACATGGCCGATTTGATGAAGCAAGCTACGCGGGATGCCTATGGGCAGGAATTGGTGGAGCTGGGCGCACAATACGACAATTTGGTGGTGTTGGATGCCGATTTGGCGGCTGCCACGAAAACCGGTCTGTTCAAAAAAGCCTACCCGGAGCGCTTTTTTAATGTAGGTATAGCCGAGGGCAACATGATGAGCATAGCCGCCGGCTTGGCGGCCACGGGTAAGGTGGTGTTTGCCTCTTCGTTTGCGATGTTTGCCGCCGGTCGGGCCTTTGAACAGGTGCGAAATGCCATTGGCTATCCGCATTTGAATGTAAAAATCGGCGCCACGCACGCGGGCATTTCCGTGGGCGAGGACGGCGCTACCCACCAGTGCTGTGAAGATATCGGCTTGATGCGCACCATCCCCGGCATGGTGATTCTCAATCCGGCCGATGGGGTGGAAGCCAAAAAAGCGGTGCGTGCCGCGGTGGAGTGGAACGGACCGGTGTATTTGCGGTTCGGTCGTTTGGCTGTGCCTGTCATCACCAAGGAAGAGGAACCTTTCGAGATTGGCAAAGGTCGGGAGTTGGTGGCCGGCACCGACGTGACGATTGTGGCGACCGGGTTGCTGGTGAATGAGGCTGTGCTTGCGGCCGAAGCGTTAAAGGCGCAAGGAATTTCGGCGCGGGTTATCAACATGGCAACGATCAAACCCATCGACCGCGACATACTGGTCAAAGCGGCGCGCGAGACCGGCGCTATCGTAACAGCCGAGGAGCATAACGTCATCGGCGGTCTTGGCAGTGCGGTGGCGGAGGTGATTTCTGAGACGGTGCCGGTGCCGGTGGTGCGCGTGGGCGTCAACGACACGTTTGGCCAGTCCGGTCCGGCTTTGGAGTTGCTCAAACTGTATGGTTTGTGCGCGGACAATTTGGTTGTCAAGGCGAAAGAAGCTCTGGCACTGAAAAAGAACTGATTAAAAAGGCTGCCTGCCGCCCTCCGGTGTGATCTGCCGGTGGCGGTGGAGCAGCCGCTTTGTTTGCACATGTTTGAGAAGGTGAATGTTGCATGAAAAGAGAAATCGATATGTGTCACGGCCCGTTGCTGGGCAACATCCTGCGTTACACGCTGCCGCTGATATGCACCGGCTTGTTGCAATTGCTGTTCAACGCAGCGGATCTGGTGGTGGTTGGGCGTTTTTGTGGGAGTGTGTCCGTGGGCGCGGTGGGGGCCACCAGTGCCCTCATCAATCTAATCATCTACCTGTTCATCGGCTTGTCTGTGGGTGTAGGTGTTACGGTTGCCCAGTCGATTGGCGCCGGTCAGGAGGAAAGCACCCGCCAAGCGGTGCACACCGCCGTTCCGGTGGCGCTCATCAGTGGTCTGGCACTCACCGTTTTGGGTGTGTGGTTGGCTCCACAGGTCTTGCGTTGGATGGGTACCCCGGCGGATGTCATTGGCCTGTCTACGGTGTACGTGCGCGTTTATTTCTGCGGCATGATTCCCAGCATGGTTTACAACTATGGTGGGGCGATTCTACGGGCGGCGGGGGATTCCAAGAGCCCGCTGTTATATCTGTCCATAGCCGGTGTGGTGAATGTGGCGCTGAACGTGTTGTTTGTCACCGCGTTCGATATGGACGTGGCGGGCGTGGCGCTCGCTACCGCTTTGTCCCAGTTGCTGTCTGCCGCCTTGGTGGTGCGGGCGCTTATGCGGCGCACCGATGCCTGTCGCTTGGATTGGCGGCAGCTGCGCATCCATAAGCGGTCGCTGTTGCAGATGGTGCGAATCGGCCTGCCGGCGGGTGTCCAGGGTTGGATGTTTTCCCTTTCCAATGTGCTGATACAGTCCGCTGTTAACTCCTTTGGCTCGATGGCGGTTTCGGGCAATGCGGCCGCTAGCAGCATTGAGGGCTTTGTCTATGTGGCTATGAACGCTTTTTATCAAACGGCCATGAATTTTACCGGCCAGAACATAGGCGCGCGGCAATACAACCGGGTGCGGCAGATATGCCGTGTCAGCCTCATGTGCGTGGCGGTCACCGGCCTGGTGTTGGGCGTAGGCGTGTATTTGTTGCGTCGTCCGTTGCTGGGTATTTATATCACCGACTCCCCCGAGGCGTTGGCAGTGGGAATGCAAAAGATGCTGTGCATCTGTTTTCCGTATGCCTTGTGTGGTGTTATGGAAGTGCTCACCGGGGTTCTGCGAGGCATGGGTGCCTCGTTCGTGCCTATGCTGATGTCGGTAGTTGGCATCTGCGGTCTGCGGGTGGTTTGGATCGGTACGGTGTTTCAGTATTTCCATACCTTGCCGTCCTTGTTTATTTCTTGGCCCATTTCTTGGGTTATCCTTATAGTCGCGCTCTCATTGACCTATCTTGTGCTATATCGCCGGCTGACAAAGCAGGCCTTGGAGGTCGTGCATGAGTGAGTTTGTGTATACGGTACCGCCATCTTATGATGGCGAGACCATGCAGACCTTCCTGCGCAGAGAATGTGGTCTGTCCTGGCGAATGGTGGTCAAGCTCAAACGGGTGCCGGGCGGCATGACCGCCGACGGTGTCCCGCTACGCACGATTGATCGACTGGCTGTGGGGCAAACGGTGCGGGTGCAGATGCCGGAGGACGCCGTGAAAATAGCCGGAGAGGACATGCCTCTTTCGGTGGTGTATGAAGACGCGTATTTTTTGGTGGTGGATAAGCCACCGTATCTGGCGGTGCACCCCTCCGCGGGCAAGCCGGAACCCACGTTGGCCAATGGGGTGGTTGGGTATTTTGAAAAACGGGGCACGCCTTTGTCTTTTCGCCCCGTGAACCGTTTGGACCGTAACACGAGCGGTTTGTTGCTGGCGGCGAAAAGCCCGCATATGGCGTACACGTTGGCGCAAAAACCGCAAAAGATGTATTTGGCCATCGTGATGGGAGAACTGACCGGGGAGGGAACTATCGATCAGCCCATTCGTGTGCGTGAGGGCAGTTGTATTACCCGCGAGGTGGGGGATGGAGGAAAGGATAGCATCACCCACTGGCAAAGTTTGGCCACCGATGGAGAAATTTCGCTTGTGCGTGTGACGCTGGAAACCGGGCGCACGCATCAGATTCGGGTGCACATGGCGTGGCTTGGCTACCCGCTTGTGGGAGACACCATGTATGGGACGGATGAAACGCTGTTACCGCGGCACGCGCTGCATTGCGCGCGGATGGCGGTGCTGCATCCGGTGACCGGTGAGTGGGTGCGATTGACCTGCCCGATGCCGGCGGACATGCGCGGGTTGCTCGAACGACATGGATTGTGGCAGGATGCCTTTGATACAATAGAATAAAAAAACACCGCACGGTTCAACGTGCGGTGTTTTTATTTGCCGGATAATTTTAAGGTGTAGTTTTGTTGTTGTAAGGCGGCAACCAGTTGCGCCTCGGTTTCGACAGGATGGTCGAAGACCACGCCAAAACGGGGGTGCTTGGCGGTGTGTGCGTCGGAGCCGGCGATGCAAGCAAGGCCTTGCTCTTGAGCAAAGGCGGCCGCTCGTGCATTCTCGATATCGCTGTTGCAGGCGTTGTAGGCCTCTATGCCGTCCAGATATTGTGTCGGGAGCGCCTCGTGCGGACGGTTGATGTAATCCCGCACGCGGAAGGGGTGTGCTTGATACAACAAGCCACCGGCGTCGTGCACAAGACCGGCCAAGCGTTCCAACCGCTCCTCGGTGGTACCGCGGTCCTGCAATTCGGGATGTTCATACAAAAAAGCGGGCGTGATGCCATACAAAAGCACCTCTTTGCCGCCGCCTACGCCCTCCTCTACACCAAACAACACGTGAAACCCGAGTTCGTCGCCGATTTCTTTTGCGCGCTCATACGCCTCTTCATACGGAGCGACGAAATCCTCCCACGGCTGATGGCGTTTGATGCCGGTGTTGCCGTGGTAAAAATGGTTGGTCAGCACCATGCCGGTAAAGCCGGCGGCATGCAACGCCTGCACGGTTTTTTCCGGTTCATCCATGCCGCATGCGCTGCATCCGGCGGTGTGTTGGTGCATTTCATATAAAAAAGTTGTTGGCTTTGTCGAATCTTCGGGTTTTTTCAGAATTTCTTTCAAAAAAACGCCCATGGCACGGTCTCCTTTTTGCGCACGCGTAGCGCTGGGTGATACGCCCTTATTATAGTCTCCTTTTTGGCGGTTGTCAACACAAACCCGGCGGATTGAGCCACCAGGGAATGTGTGGCATATCGGAAAGAAATGACAAGCGGGAGAGGTTGTCTGAGCCGTGGGAATGGGCGCTTTGGGAGCGGAATATAAGGTAATATAATATAAAAGGCTTGACAAGGGAGAGGCATACACGTATAATTGTATACAATTATACAAACCATCAACGAAAGGGGCGTTATACGATGATAGAATTATCCAACAAGACCAATGTGTTGGAACAAAAGACTTATAGATATTCTTTGCAGGATATAGCCGAGCCGAACTTGTATCGCGAGATTTACAGTTATGACGAGGTGCCGAAGATAGCCTTTAACCACCGGCGGGTGCCGATGGGTATGCCGAAGGAGATTTGGATTACCGACACCTCGTTGCGGGATGGCCAACAATCTGTCGAGCCTTACAGCGTGGAGCAGATAGTTAAGTTGTATCAGCTTATGTCTAAGTTGGGTGGGCCGTACGGCATCATTCGGCAGACGGAGATGTTTGTGTACAGCAAAAAAGACCGTACCGCCTTGGAAAAATGCCAAGAGTTGGGGCTGAAATTCCCGGAAATCACCACCTGGATACGTGCGAACCGAGAGGATTTCAAACTTGTGCGTGATTTGGGCGTTCGCGAGACCGGCATTTTGGTTAGCTGCTCGGATTATCATATCTTTAAGAAACTGAAAATGACCCGCAAGCAGGCGCTGGAACATTATCTGGCCGCGGTGGGCGAAGCGTTTGAAGCCGGCGTTATGCCGCGGTGTCACTTGGAGGACATCACGCGGGCGGATTTCTATGGCTTTGTGGTGCCGTTTGTCAATGCGCTCATGGAAATGAGTCGGGATGCCGGGATTCCGGTGCGCATACGTGCCTGTGACACCATGGGATATGGCGTACCGTATCCGGAGGTGGCGTTGCCGCGTAGCGTGCCCGGCATCATTTATGGCCTGCAACACTATTCCGACGTGCCGAGCGAGATGCTGGAATGGCACGGACACAACGATTTCTATAAAGCAGTGACCAACGCCACCACTGCGTGGCTGTACGGGGCAAGCGCGGTGAACTGTTCTTTGCTTGGCATCGGCGAGCGCACCGGAAACGTGCCGCTCGAAGCGATGGTGATGGAATATGCGTCTTTGCGCGGCTCGATGGATGGCATGGATGCAACCGCGATTACGGAAATTGCGGAATTCTTCAAAAAAGATATGGGCTACAAGGTGCCGCCGATGACACCGTTTGTAGGCCGTAACTTCAATGTCACGCGTGCGGGCATCCACGCGGACGGCCTGTTGAAAGACGAGGAAATCTACAACATTTTTGACACGAAGAAAATCCTTAACCGCCCGGCGTCGGTGCTGGTGAGCAAGACCTCCGGATTGGCGGGCATCGCGTATTGGATAAACGAAACCTATGGTCTCACCGGTGCGGATCAAGTGGACAAACGCAGTCCGCTTGTAGTCGCAATGAAAGAGTGGATAGACAAGGAATACGAAGATGGACGGCAAACGTCTTTATCCAACGCGGAATTAGAGGAAAAAGTGGAACTCTTTTCCGGCGGTCAATTCGCAAGATTGTAAGAAAAGGAGACATACGCTATGACAGAGCATAAAAGCATTTCTCTGGCGGATTGCGTGTTTGAAAAATTGGAAAACGACATCCTCAGCGGCAAATATGCCTATGGCGAGGTGTTGACAGAGGCGCGCTTGTCAGAGGAGTTGGGGGTCAGCCGTACGCCGGTGCGTGAGGCGATTCGCCGTCTGGAACAAGAGCATATTCTGCGCGATTCCGGCAAAGGGATGGTTGTACAAGGCATCACCAAGGAGGATGTTGCGGACATTTTGGACGTGCGTCTGTGCATTGAGGGCTTAGCGGTGCGCCGCGCGACCGAGAATATGACTGACGAGGAAAAACGGCAACTGCTGGAAGCGGTGGAGTTGCAGGAGTTTTATGTTGCGCGCGGCGACGTGGAGCATATACAGGAGCAGGATCACCAGTTCCATGAGCGCATTTATGCCGGGTGCGGCAGCGTAACGTTGCAAAGCCTGCTGGTGCCGTTGCATCGCAAGGCGCAGAAATTCCGCCGCGCCTCGGTGGAGCGGCCGGAGCGGGCCGGCGAATCCGTGAAAGAGCATCGCGGGATTGCGGAAGCTATCCTGGTGGGGGATGCCGATGCCGCCGAGCGGCTGATGAACGAACACATTGCGTGCGCACGCCGCAGCATGGTAGGTTAAAGAGAAAGGGAGTCCAGTATGGGATTGACAATTGCACAAAAAATCATTCGCGAACACTTAGTAAGCGGCGAGATGGTGCCGGGCAGCGAAATTGCCCTGCGCATCGACCAAACGCTGACACAGGACGCCACCGGCACGATGGCGTATTTGGAGTTTGAAACGATGGGGATTCCCCGCGTGCGCACCGAGCGCAGCGTGGCGTATATCGACCACAACACACTGCAATCCGGCTTTGAAAATGCTGACGACCACCGGTATATTCAATCGGTGGCGAAAAAGCACGGCATTTATTTTTCGCGGCCGGGCAACGGCATTTGCCATCAGGTGCATTTGGAGCGCTTTGGCAAGCCGGGCAAGACGCTCATCGGCTCGGATAGCCACACGCCTACGGGCGGCGGCATCGGTATGCTGGCTATGGGCGCCGGCGGGCTGGATGTGGCGGTTGCGATGGGCGGTGGCGCGTATTATATCACCATGCCGAAAATGTATAAGGTGGAACTCACCGGAAAACTGCGCCCCTTTGTCACCGCGAAGGACGTCAGCTTGGAGATTCTGCGTCAGTTGTCGGTGAAAGGCGGCGTCGGCGCCATCATTGAATGGGGCGGCGAGGGTGTTGCCACCCTGTCCGTGCCGGAACGCGCGACCATCACCAACATGGGAACGGAACTGGGCGCGACGACTTCGATTTTCCCCTCGGATGAGGTCACTCGTGCGTTCCTCAAAGCAGAGGGACGCGAAGAGGATTATCTGCCGCTCGCCAGCGATCCGGATGCCCAGTACGATAAGATTTTGCACATTGATTTGTCTACGCTGGAACCGCTTATCGCCTGTCCGCATAGCCCGGATAAGGTGGTGCCGGTTTCCTCGCTCAAAGGCACCAAAGTGGACCAGGTGTGCATCGGCTCCTGCACCAACTCGTCGTTGCAGGATATGCTGAAAGTGGCGGCGTTACTCAAAGGGCGCACCATTCAGCCGTCGGTGAGCCTCTCGATTTCTCCCGGCTCGAAACAGGTACTGTCCATGCTGGCAGACCAAGGCGCGCTGACCGACATTCTCGCCGCGGGTGCGCGGGTGCTGGAATGTGCTTGCGGCCCCTGCATCGGCATGGGCTTCTCTCCGAATTCCGGCGGCGTGAGCTTGCGTACGTTCAACCGAAACTTTGAAGGTCGCAGCGGCACCGCGGACGGACAGGTGTATCTGGTCAGCCCGGAGACGGCGGTGGCCGCGGCGCTCACCGGTGAGATTACCGACCCGCAGTTGCTCGGCGAGATGCCGGCGATTGCGTTCCCGGATGCTTTCCGGATTGACGACAGCGCGGTGTTGCCTCCCGCCGACGAGGCAGAGGCGGCATCGGTGGAAGTGTTACGCGGGCCAAACATCAAGGAATTCCCGCAAAGCCATCCGCAGACGGACAGCCTGTCGGCGCCGCTGGTGTTGAAGGTGGGTGACAACATCACCACCGACCACATCATGCCGGCGGGCGCGAAGATTTTGCCTTACCGTTCCAACATTCCGCATCTGTCGCAGTTCTGTTTCGGCGTGTGCGACAAGAGCTTCCCGGAACGGGCGAAGGCGGCCGGCCGCAGCATTGTCGTGGGCGGCAGCAACTATGGCCAAGGCTCCTCGCGTGAGCACGCGGCGTTAGTGCCGTTGTATCTCGGCGTGCGTGCGGTGATTGCCAAGAGCTTTGCACGTATCCATGCGGCCAACCTGATTAATGCGGGCATCATGCCGCTCACCTTTGCGGATCCGGCGGATTATGATAAGCTGCAACAGGATGACGAACTGGAATTGACCGGCGTGTACGCCGGCATGGACAGCGGAAAAATCACGCTGACCGATAAAACTACGGGTGAAACGATGGCTTTGTGCGCCGACTTCACCGATAGACAAAAGGCGATTTTGAAGGCCGGTGGCCTGCTGGCATACACAAAAGAGATGGGGGAATAACACAATGAATGCGTATATTGATAAAGCGGTTGAGAGTTTTCGCGAACTGATTACCGAGCAGTTGGAGCGGCAAAATCGAATGGAAGCCGGCGCCGAGGTGAAGGATTTTGCGCACATGGATAAACTGGTTATCGGCGCGTGCGGCGGCGACGGCATCGGCCCGATCATCACCAAGGAAGCCGAGCGTGTGTTGGCGTTTTTGCTCAAAGACGAGATAGAAGCCGGGCGCGTGGAAATCCGTAGCATTGACGGATTGACCATTGAAAAGCGCACCGAGGTGGGCAAGGCCATTCCCGACGACACGTTGGAAGCGTTGAAGGCTTGCGATGTTATCCTAAAAGGCCCCACCACCACCCCGCACGGCGGTTCGCTGGAAAGCGCCAATGTGGCGATGCGCCGTGAGCTGGACTTGTATGCAAACGTGCGCCCTGTATCGGTGCCGGAGCTGGGCATTGATTGGGTGTTCTATCGTGAGAACAGCGAAGGCGAATACGTTTTGGGCAGCCGCGGCGTGGAAATCCCCGGCAAACTCGCGATGGATTTCAAGGTGACCACCGACGCCGGTACGCGTCGCATTGCGCGCGCCGCATTTGAATACGCCAAAAACAACGGCAAAACCAACGTCGCTATCGTCACCAAGGCCAACATTATGAAAAAGACCGACGGTAAATTCTCTGCCATTTGCCACGAAATTGCCGCGGATTATCCGGGCATCGAGGCGGAAGATTGGTATATTGATATCATGACCGCCAACTTGGTCAACGAAGCCCGTCGCAGCCAATTCCAGGTGTTTGTGTTGCCGAACTTGTATGGCGACATTATCACCGACGAGGCGGCGCAAATTCAGGGCGGCGTGGGCACGGCCGGCAGCGCCAACGTAGGCGATCGCTACGCCATGTTTGAGGCCATTCACGGTTCGGCGCCCCGCATGATTGAAATGGGGCGTGGGGATTATGCGAACCCCGCCAGCATTCTGAAAGCGGCGGCGATGCTGTTAAGACATATTGCCCGTGTGGAAGAGGCGGAGAAGCTGGAAAAAGCCCTCGCCATCTGCAATGACAAACTGAACATGACCGGTCGTCCGGGTGGCGCTACCTGTGCGGAGTTTGCCGATGCGGTGATGGCCACGGTCGCGAGTCTGTAAAAACGGATTTTCGCATTCGATTTGGGCACGAAAAGGAGTGGGCAGCATGGATAAACAGACGATTTTAAGCCATGTCGACCATACGGAACTGGATCCGGCGGCCACCTGGGCGTCCATTCGTCAGATGTGTGACGACGGGTTGCAGTATGGTGTAGCCAGCGTGTGTATCCCGCCGTGTTACGTGGAACAGGCGGCGGGGTATCTCGCCGGACGGTTGCCGGTGTGCACGGTGGTGGGTTTTCCGCACGGAAACGCCACCACGGCTGCGAAATGTTTTGAGGCGGCGGGCGCCGTCGGGCAGGGCGCAGACGAGATAGATATGGTGATTAACCAGGGCTGGGTAAAGGACGGTCTGCTGGAACAGGTTACCGCGGAGATTCGCGCCGTCAAACAAGCCATCGGCGACTGCGTGCTGAAAGTGATAGTCGAAACCTGTCGATTGTCCGAGATGGAGAAGGTATCCCTGTGCCGCGCGGTAAGCGCCGGAGGTGCAGACTTTATCAAAACATCCACAGGCTTTGCGTCGGCGGGCGCCACGTTGGAAGACGTGGAATTGTTTGCGTCTATGGTGGATGACGGTGTGCTGGTCAAGGCGGCCGGTGGTATCCGCACGTTTGAGCAAGCCGAGGCGATGCTCAAACGGGGCGCTGCCCGATTGGGTGCCAGCGCGCTTGTGCGGCTGATGAAAGAAGAAGAGGAATAAAACTCCGCCGGAGCGACCCGTTGTGGTCGCTCCGGTTTTTTATGCCCCGGCGGGAAAAGATAAAGAATTGCAATTCCGGGAAGGATATGATACAATGAGCGAAAGTAGCGCAGGGTGAACCTGTTGCACAGACACAAAAGAATGGAGGCAAAAGGGCATGAACATTATCGTTGTGGGATGCGGCAAAATCGGCACGACGGTGCTGGCCAGTTTGGTGGCCGAAGGGCACAATGTCACGGCCATTGATTATAACGAAGCAGCGTTGTCGGCGCTTTTCAACGTATACGACGTGATGACTGTTTGTGGGCTTGCCACCGATTATGAAACGTTGGCTCAGGCGGGCGCGGACAAAACGGATCTTTTTGTGGCAACGACCGGCTCGGATGAACTCAACATGCTCAGTTGCTTTCTGGCTAAACGCATGGGCGCGGGGCATACCATCGCGCGCATCCGCAATCCGGAATACAGCGAACGCAGCCTGAGTTTTGCCAAACAGCAGCTGGGCCTGTCTATGGCCATCAATCCGGAACGGTTGGCGGCACGGGAGCTGTTGCATATTTTGCGTTTGCCCTCCGCGGTGAAGATTGAAACCTTCTCCCGCCGGAATTTTGAAATGGTGGAACTCATTTTGAAAGACACCTCACCTTTGGTGGGCGTGCCGCTCAACCAGTTGCGCGCACGGTATCGTGCGAAATTTCTTGTTTGCGCGGTGCAACGGGACGGACAGGTGTATATTCCGGATGGTAATTTTGTCCTGCAAGGGGGAGACAAAATTGGCTTGACCGCGGCGCCTGCTGAATTCCACAAACTGCTCCGTGCGCAGGGGATAACCAACAAACAGGCGCGCAACGTCATGATTCTCGGCGGCAGCCGCACCGGCTATTATTTGGCAAAAATGCTTACTGCGGCAGGCAGTGACGTGAAAATCATTGAGTCCGATCGTCGTCTGTGTGAAGAGTTGTGTGAATCCTTGCCGAAGGCGGTGGTGATTCACGGGGACGGCGCCCAACAGGAGTTGCTACTCGAAGAAGGGTTGCAAAACATGGACGCGTTCGTGTCCCTCACCGGATTGGACGAAGAAAACATTTTGCTATCTTGCTTTGCTGCATCGCAAAACGTGCCGAAGGTGATTTCCAAGGTCAATCGGGACGAGTTGGGGCAGTTGGCACAGCGGTTAGGCTTGGAGTGTATTGTTTCCCCGCGCAAGCTGATTGCGGACGTGCTCACGCAGTATGCGCGTGCGTTGCAAAACTCCGTCGGCAGTAGCGTGGAGACGTTGTATAAACTGATGGATGACGGCGCCGAGGCGCTGGAATTCAACGTGCGAAAGGATGCGCGTGTGATCGGCATTCCGCTACGGGATATGAAACTAAAACCGCACGTGTTGATAGCGGGCATCATTCGTGGCCGCGAATCCATTATCCCGGCCGGTGACGACGTGATTTTGCCGGATGACCGGGTGGTTGTCATTGCGGCCGGTCAACGGTTGCAGGATTTGAACGATATTATGAAATAACCGGAGCGTTTTGTATGAATTACAGAATGATTTTTCACATGGTTGGGCAGATAACCAAGTTGGAAGCGGCGCTGTTGCTGCTGCCGACGTGCGTGGCGCTGCTGTATCGGGAATCGTGTGTGTTTGCGCTGTTGTTCACAGCGGTGTTTGCGCTGTGCGTGGGCTTTGCGTTCACCCTGTTCAGCCGTCCGCGCAGTCAGGTCATTTTTGCCAAAGAAGGCTTTGTCATCGTGGCGCTGGCGTGGATGCTTTTGTCTGCTATCGGCGCCATCCCGTTCTGCCTGACAAGGGAGATTCCCTCCTATATAGATGCGTTTTTTGAAACGGTCAGCGGATTCACGACCACCGGCGCCTCCATCCTTACCGACGTAGAGAGCATGAGCCGCGGGTTGCTGTTTTGGCGTAGTTTCACGCACTGGATAGGCGGCATGGGGGTGCTGGTGCTGATCATGGCGCTGTTGCCCACGGGTAGCGGTCGCTCCATTCACATCATGCGCGCCGAGGTCCCCGGCGTGACGGTGGGTAAACTCGCACCGCGTTTGCGGGATACCGCGAAAATCCTATATCTCATTTACATCGCCTTGACGCTTGTGGAGATAGGGTTTTTGTTGGCCGGCGGGATGTCGGCCTTTGATAGTGTGGTACACGCGTTCGGCACCGCGGGCACCGGCGGTTTTGGCGTTCGCGCCGACAGTATTGCCGGATATAGCCCCTATCTGCAATGGGTTATCACGGTGTTTATGTTGCTGTTCGGTGTCAACTTTAACGTATATTTCTTGCTGGTGATGCGGCATTTCGGTAAGGCGCTGCGCAACGGGGAGTTGTGGATGTATCTTTGCATTGTGCTGTGCGCCACCGGCTTGATAACGCTCAACACGGTTTCGTTGTATAACGGTGTGGGGGAGACGGTGCGCCACGCGGCCTTCCAAGTATCCTCGATTATCACCACGACGGGATATGCCACCACGGACTTTAATCTTTGGCCGGATTTTTCGAAAGCCATCTTGCTGGCGCTCATGTTTGTGGGCGGCTGTGCCGGATCGACCGCCGGCGGCTTGAAAGTGTCGCGGATATTGTTGCTGTTCAAAACCTTTCGGCGGGATCTGCAACGGCAGTTGCATCCGCACGCAGTCGGCGCGATAAAGTTGGACGGCAAGCGGCTGGACGACGGCGCCGTCCAAAGCGTCAGTGCGTATATACTGCTGTATTTTGTGGTGTTTGGCGCGGGCTTTTTATTGCTTAGTTTGGAACCGTTCGGGCTGGAAACCAATTTCTCCGCCATGGCCGCCTGCCTAAACAATGTCGGCCCTGGGTTTGCGGCGGTCGGCCCGGCGGGAAATTTTTCGATATACTCCGGATTTTCCACGTTGCTTTTATCGCTGGCGATGTTGCTGGGTCGTTTGGAGATATATGCGCTGTTGCTCACTTTGACCCCGTCGACCTGGTTGAAAGAATAAAAAACCGCCCCTCGCCATCTGCGGATAGCGGGGGGCGGTCTTTTGCTTTTCTGCGGGAGAAAAAATCCGCGAAATTCGCAGAATGACGTTGACAGACCGCGGGTGGTGTGGTATACTTTATTGAAACCAATCTTTAAGTACGATCCGGCGAGGTCGACAAGATTGCCTGACATACCAAATAGAGATGCAGCGCGGCTGCGTCTGTTTCTGTATGCAGTCTTGCCGCCGTCGGCAGGGCTGTTTTTGTATATAGACGAAGGAGGAAGCTACTATGACCGACACACAGAAAAAAGACACGTTGCGTTTTGTGCTGTTGGATGCCGCCGCCGTAACCGGACGGGCGGATATTTGTGCTTTGCTTTCCGATTTGTCTTCCGAATACGTTGTGTTTCCCGGCTTTTGCGATGTGCATGTGCATTTTCGCGAGCCGGGTTTTTCTTATAAAGAGACGATGGAAACAGGTTCCCGCGCGGCGGCGGCCGGCGGATACACAGCGGTTTGTACCATGCCGAATCTCAACCCGGTGCCGGACACGCCGGTGCATCTGCACGAGCAGTTGCGGCTCGCGGCGGGACAAGCCGTGGCCATCTATCCCTACGCCGCCATCACCGTCGGGCAGCAGGGAGAGAAGCTGTCCGCCATGCGCCAACTTGCGGCGGATGCCATCGCCTTCTCGGACGATGGACGCGGGGTGCAAAGCGAAAGCCTTATGCGGCAAGCGATGGAAACAGCGGCCGCCTTGGGAAAAATGATTGTTGCGCACTGCGAGGATAACCACCTGTTGCACGGCGGGTATATTCACGCGGGCGCCTATGCGGCGGCGCACGGCCACCGCGGGATTTGCTCGGAGAGTGAGTGGGGACCAATTAAACGGGATTTGCAACTTGTCAAAGAAACCGGTTGCGCCTATCACGTGTGCCACATCTCCACCAAAGAGAGTGTCGCCCTCATTCGACAAGCCAAGGCGGAGGGCGTGGACGTGACCTGCGAAACTGCGCCGCATTATCTGACCATGGACGACACCTGGTTGCAGGAGGACGGCCGGTTTAAGATGAACCCGCCGCTTCGCAGTCCGGCAGACCGCGCGGCGTTGATAGAAGGGGTGCAGGACGGCACTATTGACATGATTGCCACCGACCACGCCCCGCATTCGGCAGAAGAAAAAAGCCGTGGATTGGCGGACAGCGCGTTTGGCGTGGTGGGGTTGGAAACGGCTTTCCCCGCGATATACACGCATCTGGTCAAGCCGGGCATCCTGTCGCTGGAACAGGCGGTGCGCCTGCTGACCGAAAACCCGCGCAAACGATTTGGAATCCCCTTGTGCGATGATTTGTGCGTGTGGGATTTGCAAGCGGTCAGGCAGGTGGACCCGAACACCTTTTTATCCAAAGGGCGCGCGACACCGTATGCGGGCGAAAGCCTGTTTGGGCGCTGCGTGCGCACGATACACAATGGACAAATCACTTTTTCCGACGAAACAACAGACACAGAATAAGCGTGGAGGCGTAAGAACATGGCAAAGAGAACGGACATCAAAAAGGTTTTAATTATTGGCTCCGGCCCGATTGTGATTGGTCAGGCGGCGGAGTTTGACTATGCCGGCACACAGGCGTGCTTGGCGCTGAAAGAAGAAGGGTACGAGGTGGTGCTGTGCAACTCCAACCCCGCCACCATCATGACCAACACGACCATCGCGGACAAAGTGTATATGGAACCGCTGACGTTGGAATACGTGGCAAAGATTCTGCGGTATGAGCGACCGGATGCGATTGTACCGGGCATCGGCGGACAGACCGGGCTCAACCTCGCAATGCAGTTGGAGAAAAAGGGCATTCTGCGGGAGTGTGGGGTGGAACTGCTCGGCACGAGCAGCACGAGCATTGAGCGCGCCGAGGATCGAGAACTGTTTAAGGAATTGTGCGAATCCATTGGCGAGCCGGTGATTCCGTCGCGCATCACCTATTCCTTGGACGAGGCGCGTGCGGCGGCCGAAGAGATTGGCTATCCGGTGGTGTTGCGCCCGGCGTTTACGCTCGGCGGCACCGGTGGCGGCTTTGCGAACAACGAGCAGGAACTCTTGGAAATCGGCAAAAACGCCTTCAAGTTATCTCCGGTGCACCAGGTGCTGATAGAAAAGAGCGTCAAGGGTTACAAAGAAATCGAATTTGAGGTCATGCGGGATTCCAACGACCACGCGATTACCATCTGCGGCATGGAAAACGTCGATCCCGTCGGTGTGCACACCGGCGATTCCGTCGTGGTGGCACCTATCTTGTCGCTCAACGACCATGATTTAAAGATGCTTAACGACAGCGCGATTAAAATCATTCGCGAGCTAAAAATTGAGGGCGGTTGTAACGTGCAGTTTGCGCTCAACCCGGATTCGAGTGAGTATTATCTCATCGAGGTCAACCCGCGTGTGTCCCGTTCCTCCGCGTTGGCGTCCAAGGCGAGCGGCTATCCCATCGCGCGTGTGACGGCGAAGATTGCTGTTGGCATGGCGTTGGAGGACATTCCGGTTGCCGGCGGTACCGCCGCCATTGAGCCGCGCCTCGATTACATCGTAGCGAAGTTCCCGCGCTTTCCGTTTGACAAGTTCACCTCCGCGCCCAACACGCTGGGCACCCAGATGAAAGCCACCGGCGAGGTGATGGGCATCGGCTCGACGCTGGAAGAATGTTTCCTGAAATCCGTTCGTTCGCTGGAAACCGGCGTGTGCCATTTCCACCTGCCGAAGTTTGACAACATGACCAAAGAGCAACTGGTGGTGTATATCGGCGAATCGAAAGACGATAACATTTATGCCATTGCTCAACTGCTCCGTTTGGGGATGACGGTGGCAGAGTTGCATGAGCTCACCCGCATCACCGAACTGTTTTTGGAATCCTTACAGCGCATCGTGGAGATGGAGAATCTTCTGCGCGAAAACCCGCGCGACGTTGGCGTTCTGCACGCTGCCAAACGGTGCGGGTTCGGCGATACGTTTATTGCCAAACTGTGGGATATGAAAGAAACCGACGTGTACGCTCTGCGTAAAGAAAATGGCATCACCCCGGTGTTCCGCATGGTGGACACGTTGCACACCGGCGCGTATATCGCGTATTTGTATTCTTCCTACACCGGCGAGAATGTGTCTCGCTTGACCGACAAGAAGAAAATCGTCGTGCTGGGTGCCGGCCCGATTCGCATCGGTCAGGGGGTGGAGTTCGATTATTCCACGGTGCACGCGGTGCAAACCATAAAAAAATCCGGCTATGAGGCCATTATCATCAACAACAATCCCGAAACGGTGTCCACCGACTACACCACCGCGGACAAGCTGTATTTTGAGCCGCTGACGCCGGAAGACGTCATGGCTATCATCGACTTTGAACAACCGGAAGGCGTGGTGGCGTCGCTGGGCGGCCAGACCGCCATCAACCTCGCGCAACCGCTAGCTGACCGCGGCGTG
The DNA here is from genome assembly GCA_017423825.1 of Clostridia bacterium. Taxonomy (GTDB): domain Bacteria; phylum Bacillota; class Clostridia; order Oscillospirales; family Acutalibacteraceae; genus UBA5905. The sequence continues at coordinate 38,770 of JAFPCP010000084.1, forward strand.
AAGATTATCGGCACCGACTGTGCCGCCATCGACCGCGCGGAGGACCGCAATGAGTTTGAAAACCTGCTCAATGAACTGAACATCCCGCGTGCGAAGGGCTATGCTGTCACCAACATCGAGGACGGCGTGCGCGCGGCGAACGAAATCGGCTATCCGGTGCTGGTGCGCCCCTCGTTTGTGTTGGGCGGCCGCGCGATGCAGATTGTCGCGAAGGACGAGCATCTGCGGCAGTATCTGAAAACCGCGGTGGAAATTGACGAGGACAAGCCGGTGCTGGTGGACAAATACCTGCAAGGCAAAGAGGTCGAGGTGGACGCCATTTGCGACGGACACGACGTGTTCGTCCCCGGCATTATGGAGCTGGTCGAGCGCACTGGCGTGCACTCCGGCGACTCCATTAGTGTGTATCCCACCTTCTCGGTTTCCGACAAGGTCAAGGGCACCATCCTGCAATACACCAAGAAACTGGGCCTTGGCATCGGCATTATCGGCTTGTTTAACATCCAGTTTATCGTGGATAAAGATGACAACGTGTTTATCATCGAAGTGAATCCACGCTCCTCTCGCACGGTGCCGTTTTTGTCCAAGTCCACCGGGTACAGCCTGGCGGACATCGCCACCGAGGTGATTTTGGGCAAGACGCTCAAAGAACTCGGCCTGTTTGACATCTATCCCGAGGAGAAAAAGCGCTTTTACGTCAAGGTGCCGGTGTTCTCGTTCAATAAAATCAAAGGCCTCGATGCCTACCTGTCTCCCGAGATGAAATCGACCGGCGAAGCGATTGGGTATGACGAGAAATTGCACCGCGCTATGCAAAAGGCGCTGATTGCCTCCGGTATGACCTTACAAAACTACGGCACGGTCATCGTCACGCTCGCGGACGAGGACAAGGAAGAGGCGCTGCCGCTGGTACGGCGGTTCTACGATATGGGCTTTAACATTG
>JAFPCP010000007.1 GCA_017423825.1 Clostridia bacterium
CAAGTTCGCCTCGTCATCGGCGGGGGTGCTGTCGGTCAGGGACGCATAAATCTTGATGTAAGAAACCTTAACCGTAGAACCGCCAGCGACCAAGAAACGGTCGATTGTAGCCACGCTACCCAGGTCATAAGTGGTCACTTTGAAAGTGTCGGGGGTTTGGGTGAAGGAGGCTTCGGTAAAGCCTTCGTCACCGGGGAGCAAACCATCGGTCAACTTGGCGTTACCGGTCGTCACCCCTTTAATGAGGTTTTCGTCAGGGTTGTAGTCCCCGGCTTCCACCGCAGCAACCTGACCTACGTCACTGTGAGAGATACTGTTATGCACAATACCGCTATACGTACCATCTTGCCAATCGATGGTTGTGTCGGCTGTAACGGTCAGCATACCGGCAACTGTCAAAGACACCAGCAGGACCGCGACCGACAAAGAAATTGCGAGAATTCTTTTCTTCATCTTAGAGTCAATCCTCCTTTAGATTTTTTCGGGGCGTAATACGCCCGCTCTGCAAAAAACACTCTTACAGACATTCACATTATATAATAGGACGGGGTGGGTGTCAAGGAAAAAACTTGAAAAACATAAATTAAAAATTGCCAATTGATTTTGTTGAAAATGACGAACACCTTCCCCAACCTGCGGGATGCATGAGAGGACGGTTCCTCACAAAACTAAGGCATACACAATGGCAAACGCGAACAGAATAAGCCGACACGTATGACGCGGCCGGCTTATATATAATTTGGTATATATAACCGAATAATCACAGCGTCTCTTGTCGAGAGGTAATCACCTTTTCGGTTATGGAAGCAGGGGCCTCTTCGTACCGTTCAAAGGAAAGGGTGAAATGACCGCGACCCTGCGTCACCGAGCGGAGCATCGCTGCATAATCCTCCATCTCCCCTTGCGGCACCTCCGCCTCAACACAGACCAACGATTCATCCGCCGGGTTCATGCCCAACACGCGACCACGGCGTTTGTTGATGTCGCCCATGATGTCGCCCGTATTGTCAGACGGCACATATACGCACAGGTGCATAATCGGCTCCAACAAAATAGGCGATGCCTCGGCAATGCCCGCCTTATACGCCAGGGACGCCGCTGTCTTGAACGCCATTTCGGAAGAATCCACCGGATGGTACGAGCCGTCCACCAGCGTCGCTTTCACGCCCACCAAGGGATAACCGGCCAGCACACCCGCTTTTGCGCTGTCGAGCAGGCCCTTTTCTACCGCCGGAAAATAGTTCTTCGGTACAGCGCCGCCGAAAATCTTCTCTTCAAACACCAGCGCGTCGCCTTCCCACGGCTCAAATTCAATCCACACGTCGCCAAACTGGCCGTGACCGCCGGATTGCTTTTTATGCCGACCTTGCACCTTCACCTTGCGACGAATGGTCTCTCGATAGGCAACCGACGGCGCCGCCAGCGTGACCTCGGTGCCGAATTTCGCTTTTAACCGCGAAACAAGGACATCCAAATGTTGTTCGCCCAGACCGTGCAGCACCAACTCGCGCGTTTCTTTGTTTTGTTCCACTTTTATGGTGGTGTCCTCTTCCGCCAAGCGCGCAAGACCGGCCGCTACTTTGTCCTCGTCTCCCTTTTTAACCGCGAACACCGCCATGGATAAGCACGGCGTTTCCGTCGGCACGCCCGGCAGTGTCACCGGAGCGCCGGGAGAGCACAAGGTGTCCCCTGTGCCGGTTTTTGTCAATTTTGCCACCGCGCCAATGTCACCCGCCGCTATATACGGCGCTTCTTCCTGTTTCTTGCCGCGCACAAAGAAAAGCTTGCCCAAGCGTTCGGTCTCCCCCGTGCGGGTGTTGAGCAGAACCATATCGGGGACAACCTTGCCGCGGATAACCTTGAAATATACCAATTTTCCCATGAACGGGTCCACCACCGTCTTAAATACCACAGCGGCCGGCGGCGCATCCTCGTCCACCGCCAATTCCACCGGCGCACCCGTCGCATCCAATCCGGTCTCGCCTGCAACCGTCTCGGCCCACGGCGCCAACCATAGCAAACCGGTCAACAACTGATCGACCGCTTGTAATTCCGCCGCCGAACCACAGAACACCGGCGCAATCTCGCCTTTCCGCACGCCCGACGCAATGCCGTGAATCAGTTCGTCCGGTGTGAACTCTTCGCCGGAAAAGTATTTTTCCATCAGTTCTTCGCTCGTTTCGGCTACCGCCTCATTCATCGCCGTGCGTAAGCCCTCTAAACGATGTCCCATGTCCGGAATCGGCACCTGTTTCGCTTTGCCGTCTTCGTACGTGTAAGCGCGGTATTCCAACAGGTTTACATAGCACTGCACCTTATGGTCCACCACGTGCGGCACCACCAAAGGACATACCATCGGACCGAACTTCGTCTTTAATTCTTCAAACACTTTATAGAAATCCGCACTCTCTCTGTCTAGTTTGTTGACAAAGAAAATCGTGGCAATCCCCTTCTTCTGTGCCGCGGCAAACGCTTTTTCTGCGCCGACCGTGACGCCGCTCTTGCCCGATACCACTACCACGGCGCTGCCCGCCGCGCGGATGCCTTCACCCACGCCGCCCGCAAAATCAAACAAACCCGGTGTGTCTAATAAATTGATTTTTGTGCCTTTCCATTCCACCGGCACCAACGACGTGGAAACCGAAACCTGCCGACGTATCTCTTCCGCGTCAAAGTCGCTGACCGTGTTGCCGTCCGCAACCCGGCCAAGGCGGTCTAAATGCCCGGATAAATAACACATCGCCTCGGTCAATGACGTTTTGCCCGAGCCGGCATGCCCCGCCAGTGCCACATTGCGAATCGTTTTAGCGTTGTAATTTTTCATCAGAACACACGACCTTTCTATATAAATCCGTCGGGACAGCGCGAATTTGCGCCACCACCGCAAAATTGCTCTTTATGAGATTATACTATAATCTTTTCCTAAATACAACCACTTTTTGTTAAAAAGTGCACAAAAAAGACCGCCTATATACAAAAAAACACCGATTGCCATCGCAATCGGTGTTTTCGGTTTCTGTATTCCCTTACGCGTACGGATCCGGCTCTTCGCCATGCAACGTGATTTCGTTATCGCGGGATGCGTCGTTGGAAGCAATGGACAAATCCTGAGCAACCATGCGCTGACACAATTCGGGAGCAACATATTCTTTCTTCAAGACAAATCACATCCTTATTCGCTCATTTTATAGCGAGATACACACTCGCACAAATACATATCTCAATGTATGTATTATAAACCGCTTCCCTCCACTTGTCAAGGGGTTTTCTATGTTTTTTGCACAAATTTTCTGCGCGCAGCAAAAGCGCCCCGAACAAGCAGCAAGAGATGTGCTGTTATTCCCTGTTCAGCGCATCCACGCTCACACCGCCATAAGGACGGATGTGCAGCACGTGGCAAGAGCCCGCGCCGAACGCCGATTCTATAACGCTACGGAACAAGTTCAGCTTATCCAGCGGGACAAAGTTCTGCGTTGTGCCGCCAAAGCCGCCGCCATGCACGCGCCACGCACCTTCGCCATCCAGCACCAACTGCGCCAAAGACAGCGCCAAAGACATGCCTTGCTCGTCTATGTTACAGGTCGTGTACACGTTCTGCAAATATTCAAAAGAGGAATGGCCCGAAGCCAAGATGATTTGCTTGAAGGTTTCAAAGTCACCCGCGCGCAAAGCCGCTGTCAGGTGTTCTACCCGCTGGTTTTCCTGCAAGAAATGCATCGCACGCAACACCGCACGATCGCCATGCGCCTCACGCAGAGCGGGAAGCGCCGCCAGCAACGCGTCCATCGTGGTTTCTCGCAAATACGACACGCCCAGCGATTTCGCTACCGCCAGCATCTCGCCCGGAACCGCCGCATATTCGTGCGTCAGGTCGGCGTGGTTTCCTCCCACGTCCACAATGCACAACGCATAGCCGGTGCGCGAAAAATCAAAGTCCAACTTCTCAATCACCGGATGCTCGGTGTCCGCAAAATCAATTGTGATGATATTACCCACCGACGAGGCCATCTGGTCCATCAGTCCGCACGGTTTTCCAAAAAACACATTCTCCGCATATTGCGCAATCTGGGCAATTTCTACCGCGCTCACCTTGCCGTCGTTGTACAGGTGGTTCAGAACCACACCCATCAGCACCTCAAACGCCGCCGAGGACGACAGACCACTGCCTTTGAGCACGTTCGATACGATATAAGCATCAAAACCGCCAATGCTATACCCCAACTGCGCAAACCGTGCCGCTGTACCCCGTGTAAGCGAGGCAGAACCGTTCCGCTCTTCCGCCACCGGTTGCAGCATATCCAAAGACACCTCATACAAAGGATAACCCTCGGACTGGATGCGGATGCGACCCGCCGCCGGACGCGTCACCGCGATGACGTCCAAATTCACGCTGCCGGCTACCACCCGACCGTGGTTATGGTCTGTGTGGTTGCCGCAAATTTCTGTGCGGCCGGGAGCCGAAAACAGATATAGCGGCTCTTCGCTGTCACCAAAGGTGCTCACAAACCCCTCCACAGCCTTTGCATACCGTTCGCGTTGCACAGCTACCTCTGCCGCACCATATAAGCGGGAAAACGCGTTGTCGTATCCCCCATCGCGAATTTGTTTAAGCAAGATTGCAGATGCAGACATATGTATCTTCCTTTCTGTTCACATCGTATACTCCCATTATAAAAACTCTCCGCAAAAAATACAACCCTTTTTTATTCAGCACACCTATGGACAAATGTTGCATGCTGTGTTATACTTTTCCGGTAACGTCAGCGCGGAAGGAGTGAAACGCATGAAAAAAGAACGCTATTCTTTTAAGGACACCTTGAAAGAAAACGCCGGTTTGTCTGTATATAACACCGGGTATGAAACCTGCAACGGCAATCACAGCTGGGGGCCGGCGGTGCGGGACCACTATCTCATACACTACGTCGCCGCCGGCTGTGGTGTGTATGTCACAAACAAACAATGCTACGACCTACGCGCAGGCGACCTTTTTCTCATCTCTCCCTCACAATCGGTCAGCTATCGGGCCGACCCCGTCAATCCTTGGGAATACAGTTGGGTTGGATTCAACGGAACCGACGCACGGCGACTGGTCACCATGGCCGGATTCAGCAAAAAAGAGCCCGTCATTCACACCGATAACCCCGAACAAACCAGCCATCTTCTACGAGAAATTGCGGACGCCAGCGGCAACACGGCCGCCGACGACGCGGATATGGCAGGGCGTCTGTATCTGTTTTTGGGACATCTCATTCGCATGCAAGGCCAGCGCTCCACCAAAGACACGCCCCAGGCGTACGTTGCCCATGCACTGCGTTTCATCCAATACAACTATGCAAACAACATCGGCGTGAATGACATCGCCGAGTATGTGGGTATCAGCCGCAGCCAGTTATACCGCGCCTTTTTGCAAGATTTTGGTGTATCCCCTCATAATTATCTGCAAAAATACCGCATCAACGAGGCGTGCAGTCTGCTGCGCAATCCCAAGCTCTCCATCACCGAAATCGCAGGCTCCGTCGGATTTAACGACCCGTTGTATTTCTCTCGGGTGTTCAAATCCATCAAAAACGCCACCCCATCCGCTTATCAAAAAGCCAAAAAGCAATCCTATCATACAGATAAAAAAAAGGAACGGTAATACTACCGTTCCTTTTTTTATCCCAACTCTACCTGCCGCATTTCCTCGCGCAGACGGCGAATGATGCGCTTTTCCAGCCGCGATATGTAAGACTGAGATATACCCAGCAAATCCGCCACCTCTTTTTGCGTATGCTCCCGTTCACCGGCAATGCCGAAACGCAAGCGCATGATGCGCTGTTCCCGCGCAGGTAAGTGTTCCACACAGGCAAGCAGTTCCTGCCGCTCTACCTCCTGCTCCAAATCCCGACTCACCACATCCGCCTCGCTGCCCAGAATATCCGACAACAGCAATTCGTTTCCATCCCAATCCACATTCAACGGCTCGTCAATGGATATTTCGTTGCGTTTTTGGGTGTTTTTACGCAAATGCATGAGAATCTCATTTTCAATACAACGGGACGAATAGGTGGCCAATTTGATGTTGCGCTCCGGACAAAAAGTGCGCACCGCCTTAATCAGACCTATCGTGCCGATGGAAATCAAATCCTCTATCCCTACGCCGGAATTCTCAAATTTCCGCGCTATATACACCACCAAACGCAAATTGTGGGTGATCAGCTCTTCTTTGGCCTGTTCATCCCCCTCCACCAGACGCTGCAACACCTGCTGCTCTTGTTGCGGTGTCAAGGGCGGCGGCAGCACATCCGCGCCGTTGATATAATACACCGGTTCGCGACCAAACCATTGCAGCAACTGGTTTCTCAGCCACCGCCAAAAACGCAACACCATATCCGTTCCTCCGTATTATGTAAATTGGTCACCGAGAGCGCTGCCGAGCAACCCCTCGTATTCCCCCCGCCCCAGGGTATCGCACACCGCCACATAACAATGCAACGCCTGTTCCCCGCTCGCTGTGTGCACAAGCACTTGCTGCGGCTCAAAAGCGGGCAACAACCCATTACCGCCCAAACTATCAAAAGGAACCATCCGCCACCCGGCCGGTTCAGGCGGCGGCCAATCGGCAACCGAGCGAGGCACCGTCAGCAACCTCTCCGCCACCCGTCTTTCCACAACCAGCACCGGACGATTGGAAAACGGCTCTGTCAAATGATTGCCGCTATCATACAAACACAAAGCTGACACCGTGCGCCCGCCATAGGATATGCGCACGCTGTACCGATGTCCCTTAGGCGCACGGCGGCGCAACCACCACTCTCCCAACCGAAACACACCATAACAAAGCACCGTCAGGCCAATGAGCAACAACGGTGACACAGCATAATACGCCACACCGTTGTGCACGTAAAACCCGGTCGGGGCGACAAAAAAATACAGCGCACCGGACAGGCCCGCTAAGCCGGCCGACAAACCAAACAGCAACAATATCTGGCGAGTAAAAGAGCGCCACCCAACAAAGGAGAAAGTCACCAAAACCATCAGTGCCGCGGTGCCGAGTTTTATGCCCAGCGAAAGCCACGCAGGCAAAGACGGCAGAAATAACACAAAACAAGACGCGGCACCTACCAAAGAGCCGGCGGCCATTCGCCACGCACGGACATCCAGCCCCAGCAACCGCCGAACGCCCAACAATAGCAAAAAATCAATCCATCCATTCACCAACAACAAAATATCGGCATATATGACCATCGCCAACCCATCCTTTACCTGCTCATTATATGCTTATTACACCGCGAATTTTGCCGAAACAGGAAAGAGAAGAGAAATAAGGACAAGAGCAAACGGCACCAAAACAAAAGAAAAAAAGCGGACACAAGTACGCCGCTTTTTGATATCTTTACAACTTCAAAGACATATGTTATAATGGACTGTATATAAAAACGATGAATGTGGATAATACTATTCATGTCAACGCACCCTTGATACACACGCCGGAGGTGAACACATGAACTGGCAGCGTCCTGACTCGCGTATCTTGTGGAGTTGGTTGTTATACGGCACAATCCCGCTTCTCCCCGCCGCGGCGCTGACAGCGGTTGTGCGGCGGTGGCTCAGTCCCCTTACAGCCATTCTCTTTGCGGGCCTGTTTTTGTTGGTGTTCGCCGTTTTCATCGGCATATATCATCCGCTACGATGCCGACGCATGCGTTTTTGCATCACCGAGCAATCGCTCGCGGTTTTGACTGGTGTTTTCTTTCGAACACACAAGCAAATGCCCTTGTCGGCTGTCCGATATGCCACCTTGTTACAAGGCCCACTGGAACGACGCTTTAACATCGCCTTTTTATGGGTGGCGGGCGCCGGCGGCTGGGTGCTGATAGAGGGCATTCCCTATGAACAGGCGCACACATTCTGCCAGCGCCTGTCAAAACGATGAGAAACCGCGCCGATGCAAACCCGGCCATTCCGCATCGGCAACACCCTTTGGCCATGCTGCAATACACCTACAAATACCTTTATTTGCTTTTGGTGCCTTTGTTGCGCGGTTTGTGGCACATACACTCCCCCGAGGGCTTATATCGTTGGATGCGCGGAACTTGGATTGACATTCTCGCTGTGCTGCTTTTATTAGGGTTGCCTTTCGCTTCTTGGTGGTGTAACACCTATTCGCTTACCGACGACGCCTTTGTTCTGTACAGAGGAATATTTTTACGGCGCACGTCCTATATTCCCCGACATCACATCACGACCTTGTCGGTGGCGCAGCCGCTTTTGTTGCGCCCGCTGAACATTGTTCGATTGTTCATCGACACGGATGCCGGAAACAAACGGCACACCGATTTTCGTCTGCTTATCAACAGCCGACAGGCAGCCTCCATCCTTGAACAGCAACCACCGGATGCGCATCTACCAAAGCACATCCACAGACCGCGGTTATACCGCCTATTGCTGTTGTCGGTTTTATCCTCTAATTCGCTCAGCGGCATTCTGCTGTTAGCCATAACCTTTCACCAAGCCGGCGTATTGCTTGGGCAAGAGTTCCAAAGCCAAGTGCTGAACAACCTGCAAAACGCCACAGCTTACGTCACGATAATCCCGCGCACAGCGGCGGCGGTAGCTTTCTTGCTGGTGGTGGGTTGGTGTATGGCCGCCTTGCGAAACCTGTTACAGCACGCGCCTTTTCGTGTGATTCGTTGCGAACACACCCTGACCATCCGCACCGGCTTTCTCACACGCAGAGAATATGCCTGCGTAGCGCGTGGCATAAACTATATCGACATGCGTCAAACGTTGGCCGGACGCCTGTTGCACGTGTATACAGCGTTCATCCACTGTGTCGGCTACGGAAAAGCTAAAAACACCCTATCGGTTCTCATTCCATATTGCCGCGCGCGTACCTGCCAACAGGAACTTGCCGGCCTCGTGCCGGAGCACAAAATACAACCCGCGCACCAACGACCGGCACCTTTTTCCCTGTTCCGTTATTGCCGATTGCCTCTGTGTTTGGCGTTGTTGTTGTGCCCCCTTGCGTTACGGGCGTCCCTCTGGTTTCCAAATTGGCGAGAGATTATCTATTATCTCATCGGTATGGCATACATCCCTTGCCTATGGCTGCTGGCGGTCCGTATCGTTGACCGCTATACCGCCGGCCTGTCTCGCGGAGAAACCGGCTATACCATACGCTATTCCCGCCTATTCACCTTACACACAGTGAGCATACCAAACGATAAACTGGTGACATGGCGTTTGCAACAAAGCCCATTTCAAAAACGAATCGGCACTTGCACCGTTTTATTATACACCTACAACGAATCTCGTCAGCCCCACCGCTTGCGCAATTTTCGCTACGCGGACGTGCTGGCGTTACTCGAAAACACCCCTATATAAAAAAGGAAGAGGCAAAAAAACCATGTCGTTGCATTTCAAGCCCCTCACCCTGTCCGCCATCCAGCAACTGCAACCGCTTCTGCAACAGCAGAACGACCGCTTTTGTGACTGGACTGTCGGCGCCGCCTATATGTGGCGTGATTTTTTTCAAAACCAATACGCCATTGCCGCGGACAGTGTGCTTTTCCGTTCACAAGGCTTGGATGGACAAATCTATTTTTCTTATCCCTTAGGGACGGACAACGCAGCGCCCGCGCTTGCCTTGTTGGAGGAACACTGTGCAACCACCGGCGAATCTTTGCAATTTTCAACCGTTTCGCCGGACAACACACAGCAGCTGCTCGCGCGCTATGGCCGTGCTACGGTACAGCCGCAACGGAATTTCTACGATTATCTGTATTTCTACGACGACCTGGCCACCTTCGCCGGACGTCGATACAGTCGCCAGCGCAATCACATCCATCAGTTCACGAAAAAATGGCCCAACTGGGCATACCACACCTTCACAGAGAAGGACATCCCCGCCGTGCGGAACTTCTTGGACACAATGCAGCAACTCAAAGAGGCTAACGACCCGCTTTCTGCTATGGAACAGGCGGACTTCCTTGCCTGCCGAGAGAGCTTGGAAATATTCCCCGCATTATCTATGCAGGGTGGCTTTATCACGGTTGACGGGCAAATCGTAGCTTTTTCCGCCGGCGAGTCGGTTGGCGACACGCTGTATGTGCATATCGAAAAAGGAGACGTCCGCTACGGCGGTGTGTATCAACTCATGGTGCGGGAATTCGCCGCGCACCAAGCACATCCCACGCTGAAATATATCAACCGCGAAGACGACACAGGCGACGAGGGATTGCGTCGCTCTAAACTCTCCTATCGCCCCTGCGCGCTTTTGGAAAAGAACATCGTCATACCTCACACGACAGAAAGGAGCATCTAATGGATACAATACGCCTGGATGAATTAGCCGCGGCTCAATTGCAAGTTGAGCTTTCTACCGCGGTCGCCCTGATTATGGAAGGGCGCATTTACATAGGAGATACACCCGCAGATAAGCCCGGCACCATGGTATCCGCCAACACCGTGCTAACCTGCCGTATGAAAAATAAAAAATACGCCAGTCGTTCGGGATACAAACTTGAAAAGGCACTCAGCTATTTCGAGATAGATCCCACGGGATTGACCGCGTGCGATATCGGCGCCAGCAACGGCGGTTTCACCGATTGTCTGCTGCAAAACGGCGCGGCGCACGTGTTCGCCGTGGACGTGGCATATGGTATTTTAGAGTGGGATTTGCGCAACGACGAGCGTGTGAGCGTGCTCGAACGCACCAACGCTCGCCATCTCACCACCGAACAACTGGGAAACACGTCTTGTGATCTGGTCACCGTGGACGTTTCTTTCATTTCGTTGAAAAAAATCTTCCCGGCGGTGAGGCGCATTTTGAAACCGGGCGGACAACTCGTCACCCTTATCAAGCCCCAATTCGAAGCCAAAAAATGGCAGGTCGGACGTTTCGGTATCCTGCGCGATCCGGAGAGCGTGCTCCCCTCCCTGCTCGCCGACATCTTCGTCTGCGCGGCGGAAAACGGACTATCCCTGCAAGGGCTTACCGTTTCGCCTATCTACGGCACAAGCGGAAATGTGGAATATCTTGCCCATTACCTGTGCGGTGAGCCGGCCGAGACAACGGACGCAAACGCTTACAAGCCGCTTATCGATGCCGTCCTACCCCTCAAACCGGACGCATAATAAACACAAACAGAAAAGGTCACCGAAAAAATGTCGGTGACCTTTTTTATGGATTATACGTTATAAGCGCGAATA
>JAFPCP010000002.1 GCA_017423825.1 Clostridia bacterium
CGGATTATCGAGGCGGCACAGGATTTGGGCTCCAACCAATTCCAGGTGTTCCGCCGTGTGATTTTGCCTATGAGCGCGCCGGGCATCGTGTCCGGGGTGACGATGGTGTTTGTGCCGGCGGTGAGCACGTTTGTTATATCCAAGTTGCTCGGCGGCAGCAAATACATGATGATAGGCGACGTCATTGATTCCATGTTTATGGGCAATGGTTGCGACTATCACGTGGGCGCCGCCTTGTCGCTTGTGCTGATGGTGCTGATGCTTTTGTGCATGTCCCTCATGCGCCGTGTGGATAACGGCGAGGACGAGTTGGGAGGGATGATGGCATGAAGACGTTGTCTCGTATATATAACGGTCTTGTTTTCCTGTTTTTATACAGCCCGATTGTTGTGCTCATCGTCTATTCCTTCAACGACTCCAAAAACCGTGTGAAGTGGGAAGGCTTTACACTGGATTGGTACCGTGAATTGTTCCAAAACGAGCTGATTTTGGATTCTTTGTGGGTGACGTTGCAAATCGCGGCGCTCGCGGCGGTGTTTGCCACGATTATCGGGACCATGGCGGCTATGGGTATTTACAGCATGAACGGCCGATTGAGTCGGATGATGTTTATGCTCAACAACATTCCCATGGTTAACCCAGAGATTGTGACGGGTATTTCCATGATGCTGATGTTTGTGGCGATTTATCGTGCAACCGGTCTGTTGCAGCCGGGTTTTCTGACATTGTTGTTGGCGCACATCACGTTTTGCATCCCGTACGTGGTGTTGCAGGTGATGCCGAAACTGCGGCAAATGAACAAACACATGTATGAAGCGGCGCTGGATTTGGGTTGTTCACCTGTGCCGGCGTTTTTCAAGGTGGTGTTGCCGGAGATTATGCCCGGTATCATCACAGGCGCTTTGATGGCGTTCACGATGTCGCTGGACGATTTTGTTATCAGTTATTTCAATGCCGGTGCGACGGCGCAAAACTTGTCGGTGACCATTTATTCTATGACAAAGAAACCGGTCACCCCGGAAATCAACGCCTTGTCTACGTTGCTGTTTGGCGCAGTGCTGCTTTTGCTCATTGTGGTGAACGCGTGGCAGGTGCGTGACTTGAAAAAGCAAAAAGAAAGGAGATAGGGCGTTGAAAAAACTGGCCTATTTGCTGGTTATATGCGTTATGTGTGCCTGTTTCGGCGGTTGTCGGTATCAAAATGACACGGTAACGCTGAATGTGTTTAACTGGGGCGAATACATCGACGACGAAATTTTGGATGTCAACGCCTTGTTTACCGAGGAGACCGGGATTGAAATCAACTATAAAACCTATGAAAGCAACGAGTCTATGTATACGCTGCTCAAATCGGGTGCGGCTGAATACGATGTGGTGATTCCCTCGGATTATATGATTGGCAAGATGATACAAGAGGGTATGCTGGCAAAACTGAATTTTGACAACATTCCCAACTACGCCTATATCGACGAGGCGCAGAAACATTTGGCTTATGATCCAAACAACGAATATTCCGTGCCGTACACGTGGGGCACGGTGGGTATTTTCTATAATAAGAAATACGTAGATGAGGCCGACTTGGCCCAAGGTTGGGACATTCTTTGGAACGAGAAATACGCGGGTAAGATTTATATGTTTGACAATGCCCGTGACACGTTCGGCATTGCGCTGAAAAAGCTGGGCTATTCCATGAATACCACCAATCCCGCCCATTGGCAGGCGGCGTATGAGGCGCTGGCGGCACAAAAGCCGTTGGTGCAGGGATATTTTATGGACCAGGTTTTTCAAAAGATGACCAATGAAGAGGGGTGGCTCGCTCCGTATTATTCCGGGGACGGGGCGCTGATGATTACCGGCGAGGACGGCAACGAAGATATCGGCTTCTTTGTGCCGAAACAGGGAACCAATTTGTTTGTGGATGCGATGTGTGTGTTGGCCGGGTCGAAAAACCAAGAGGTGGCCGAGCAATACATCAATTTCATGTGCCGTACCGACGTGGCGAAAGCCAATGCGGAATATATTTGTTATTCCACCCCCCACACCGAGGTGTTACAGCAATTAGACCCGGAGATATCCGGTGACCCGATGTTTTATCCGTCGCAGGCGGTGTTGGATAATACCGAGGTGTTTATGACGCTGGATACCGACACGGCGAAACTGGAAAAGAATCTATGGATTAAACTGAAATGTTTGCGCGAGCGCCCTTCTTGGTGGCCGTTTGCCAACTGATTTTCTATAAAAAGCCCGCAACCGATGGTTGTGGGCTTTTTTGTTTGTTCAAATAAGTGTCATAAACCTTTTGCATCACACATAAACCTGTACAAAGATAACAGAGCGGAGGAAATGATGATGACAACGGGTAGCAGTTTATACAGCGATATGGCCGCTCGTACCGGCGGCGACATTTATTTGGGTGTGGTGGGCCCGGTACGCACCGGAAAATCCACCTTTATTAAACGGTTTATGGATACGCTGGTCATCCCGCATATGGAGGATGCCTATCGGCGTGACCGGGCGAACGATGAATTGCCCCAGTCGGCCGCGGGACGCACGATTATGACCACCGAGCCTAAGTTCATCCCGGAGCAGGCCGCTAAGATTTGTCCCGATGGGGTGTCCAATATGCGGGTGCGGTTGATTGATTGCGTCGGATATATCGTGCCGTCTTCGCTGGGGTATATTGAGGATGAACAGCCCCGCATGGTCAAAACGCCCTGGTATGAGGAAGAGATTCCATTTAACATGGCGGCGGAAGAGGGCACGCGCCGCGTGATTACGGAGCATTCGACTGTGGGGCTGGTGGTTACGACAGACGGCAGCATCACGGACATACCCCGCGAAGAGTACGCCGAGGCAGAAGAGCGGGTCGTGCGGGAGTTGCAGGCCATTCAAAAGCCGTTTACGGTTCTACTCAACGCGGTTGAACCCATGGCGGCGCAAACGCAGGATTTAGCGGCGCAGTTGTCGAAAAAATACGGCGTGCCGGTGGTGCCGGTGAATTGCCAGGAGATGAGCGAGAAGGAAATCAAAGAGGTGCTGGCGGCGCTGTTGTCGCAGTTCCCGATAAAAGAGGTCGGTCTGGTGTTGCCGCGGTGGCTGATGCGATTGGAGCGCACCCATCCGGTGCGGGAGGCGATAATGGAGTCCATTCGCCGCGCGTCTGACGGCGTGGAACGCGTCAGCCAGGCGAGCGCTTTGGCTGATGGCTTGTGTCCGTGTCCGTATGTGGAAAGTGCGGTTTTGGACACGGTGGATTTGGGGCGTGGCGCGGCCACGGTTTCGGTGGCGGTGCAGCCGGAGTTGTTCTATCAAATTCTGGGCGAGGCCACCGGATTGGATATAGCCGACGAGGGAGCGCTTATGTCCTGTATGTTGGATATGGCGGCTACCTGTAAGAAATACGAGAAAATCCGTGGCGCTTTGGAACAGGTCGAAGCGACCGGTTACGGCATTGTGATGCCGGATATGGAAGAAATGACGCTGGAAGAGCCGGAGATTATCCGCCAGAGCGGGCGGTATGGTGTGCGTTTGCGTGCGGCGGCGCCGTCCATTCATATGATGCGTGCGCAAATCAACACAGAGGTCAGTCCCATTGTCGGTTCCGAACGACAAAGTGAGGATTTGGTCAACTATCTGCTGAGTCAATTTGAAGAAGAACCGTCTAAGATTTGGGAATCCAACATTTTCGGCACGTCGCTGTATGGTCTTGTGAACGAGGGGTTACATAACAAACTGTACCACATGCCGGAGGACGCCAGACAAAAACTCAAAGAGACGGTGGAGCGTATCATTAACGAGGGCTGTAACGGTCTAATTTGTATTATCGTGTAAGAAACCGGAGGAATTACGTATGGTCATACATGACCTGCCCGGCTCATCGGGAGACACGGCAGACCGCGCCGGATGGCAAACACCCGGGCGGTGGAGTCGTCCGCCGATGCCGAAGCAAGAGGAAAGCAAGAAGAAAGAGGGGCGTGTGCGGCGACATCTATCGGTGCTGGCGGTGCAGTGCATTGCGTGTGTGGTGATATTGCTGCTTGCTTTATTGCTACGCACCGCCGGCGGTCCGGCTTATCAACAACTGTGTCGCAGTTTGCAGGATGGTCTCATGCGCAATGAATTGTTAGAGGCGTTGGCGGTGCTGTGGGATGGGGATGCGCAGGAGACGATTTCTCAACCGGACTCCGCGGATTCGCCAAGTGGGTCGGATAGCACGACCTCGTCTGCCACCACACCATCGCAGACCACGCCCTCGACCGGAGAAACCACCACAACGGCCTCCGCTGTGTCGCCTAGCGGCACGGCCGGAGGCCGTTTGCCGCCCGAGGGTGCGGTGGCGGTGTGCTTGCGCGTGAATCGAGTGGCCTGTGCACCGCTCGCGGAGGGAACCCTGACCTCCGGCTACGGGTACCGAGAAAACCCTACCGGCGACGGAGAAGGGTTTCACAGCGGCGTGGATATCGCCGCGCCCGCCGGCACGCCGCTGGCGTCTATGTTTTACGGGCGTGTATCGGCCGTAGGGGAAAGCGCGACCTGGGGGCGGTATATCCGCCTGGACCACGGGGACGGCGTGGAGGTGTTGTATGCCCATTGTTCGCAGGTGCTGGCGCCGCAGGGTAGCGTGATTCGCGCGGGGGAAACGGTGGCTTTGGTGGGGGTCACAGGGGATGTCACGGGCAGCCACGTGCATATACAAATCCGCTGCGACGGTCAGACTTATAACCCGGTCGGGGTTGTTCCGGTGGAACGGTATGTTTGAGTGGACGCTGGGCGGTGTGCGTTGCCGCATCAGTCTGTTGTTTCCGGCTTTGTTGGCGGTGCTTTTGACGGTGCAACCGGATGGTCTGGCGGTGACCTGTTTGCTGGCGGCGGTTTTGCATGAGGGCGGCCATTTGTTGGCCATGCTGTGTTTGGGATATCCGCCGACGGCGTGCACGCTGAGTGCTTTCGGGGTGCGATTGGAGCTGAGCGGTGAGCGCTTGCCGGGGTATGTCCATAATTGGCTGATATCCTTTGCCGGTCCGGCGGCGAATGGCTTGGCGGCTTTGTGTTTGTGGATGCTTAATCGACCACAGGCGGCGATGGTGCACGTGGTTTTGGCGTGCTTCAACTTGCTGCCGGCCGGTGCGTTGGATGGTGGTCAGATGGCGCGATGTCTGTTGTGCTTGCATGGCGGTGAGCGACAAGCGGAGCGATGGTTGCCTGTTTTTTCGGCGGTTGTGTTGCTGCCTCTCGCCGTGTTTTCGTTTTATTTATTTCTCAGCGGACAGGGCAACGGCACGTTAGCGGTGGTCAGCGTGTATCTCGTGTTATTATTATTTTTTTCTTACCGCAAAAAAAGGCTTGACAAGCATAACGGAATTGTGTATAATTGCGTGGATGAATGAAGCAGAGCGTTTGCCCGCTCTCACCCTCGGATTTCGTTCCAACGGGTTGATATGGACTATTTCCTGCCGTTAGGCGGGTATTTGTTTGTGCGGGCAGCGTGGCTGTCCGCTTTTTTGTTATTATACAACAGGAGGTGTTTCCCCATAGCGAAAAAAGAGATACAAATCAACGAGCAGATTCGAGATGATGAATTACGCATCATCGGCGCAGACGGCGCACAGTTGGGCGTCATGTCCGCGCAAGAAGCGCAAAAGTTGGCTGACGATGCCGGGTTGGACTTGGTCAAGATTGCCCCGACGGCGACGCCGCCCGTTTGCCGCATCATGGATTACGGAAAGTACCGATTCGAGCAAGCGAAGAAAGAAAAGGAAGCGCGCAAGAA
>JAFPCP010000008.1 GCA_017423825.1 Clostridia bacterium
CCGCGCGAGCCGAAATTGGTCGCGTTGAGCAACAACAAAAAATTGCAAGAGACCAAGAAAAAGCAAGTGCGGCGCCAAGCGTTTTTGAACACGGCTGCCATCCTCGCGTTGGCTATATTTGCGTTGGGCTTGGTGGCGTATTTCATCACCTGCAACGTGCGGTTGACGGAAATGAACAAGTCCATCAACGACGCGCAAACAGAACTGAACACGCTGCAAAGTGAGCAGGTGCGTTTGCAGGCGGAACTCGCCGGCCTGACATCCGCCGAACAAATCAACAACTATGCCCAAGAGCATGGGATGTTACCTGTGGACAGCAACCAAGTCTATTACATCCAGGCCGACGGAGAAGACGAAGTTTGGTTGGCCGAAAAGGGTGAGGGTTGGTTTGCCCGCGCATGGAAGTCTTTATGGAATTTTTTGTCGTGAGGCGGTATATTGTTTGTCTGACGGCAATACCTTATAAGTGAGCGGCACAGGCAGCATCGAGAGTTGAGAGACGTGTATCTTGACTCTCGTTTTGTTGTTTTATTCCCCTTGTCGATAGGGGGCGAAAAACTGCGAAACCTTGCCGGAACTCACAAAAACACAGAAAGGACGGTTCACCATGGCACAACAAAAAAAGCCTACAACTACTACGCGCACACCTACCCGTCAAATGCGGCGGCGGTCTTTGGTTGCCGTGGTGATTGTGGGCCTGTTTTTTATTGCCAATATAATCCAGTTGGTCCGCGTGCAGATTTTAGAGGCGGAGGATTGGCAAAACCGCGCCGTTTCACAGCAGTTAAGCGACACGGTCGTCACGGCTAAACGCGGCACAATTTATGATGCGGATATGCAACCTTTGGCGGAATCTGCCGAGGTGTGGAAAATCATCATGTCCCCGAAAGATATCGCGGATTTGAATTGGAAAAAGATTCAAGGCGTGGATACAACAAGGGAACTGTCGGATGAACAGGCACTGGAATTGTTGCGCACCACCATAGCCAAAGGAATCGCGGACTTGTTTGGCTTAGACTATGAAAAGGCATATACGCAAACAGGTAAAACAAATTCCCAGTATGAAGTGATTAAATCTAAGGTAGAATACAAAGAGAAGACCGCGTTTTCCGAATGGGTGACGCAAAACGGCCTGTCTCACGCTTTTTACATCATCACGGACTATAAGCGGTATTATTCGCAAGGCACTTTGGCCTCAGCTGTTTTGGGCTTTACCGGAACGGACAACAACGGCTTGGAGGGGCTGGAAGCCAAGTATGAATCGGTGCTGGCGGGCACCCCGGGCCGTATCGTTACGGCACAAAACGGAATCGGTGACGAGATGCCGACCACCATGGAGTATACAAAGGTGGTGGATGCGGTTGACGGATACAGTTTGGTCACTACCATTGATTCCACGGTGCAGATGTATACGGAAAAATATCTCGCGGAGGCTGTACAATCTGCCGGTTGTACAAACCGCGGTGCGGCGGTTGTGATGGACGTCAACACAGGGGGCATCCTTGCGATGGCCACCAAGGGGGACTATGATCCCAACGACCCCTTCACGATAGCGGATCCTACGATTGCCACGGCGTTGGCGGAATTGTCGGGCGATGAGCAAGCACAAGCTATCAGCGCCGCCCGGCAGTTGCAGTGGAAGAACAAGGCGTTGACCGACACGTACGAACCCGGTTCGGTGTTTAAGGTGTTCACCACCGCCATCGGCCTGGAAGAAAACCTAATTAACGAAAACACCACTTTTTCCTGCTCCGGCCACTACAAAGTGGGCGGTTGGAATATCGGTTGCCACCACTTGGCCGGCCACGGCACGCTGGATTTGCCGACGGCCATTTCAAAGTCCTGCAACCCGTATTTCATCCAAGTGGGTATGCGCCTAGGGTCCAGCATCTTTTATAAGTATTTCCGCGGATTTGGCTTCGCGGAAAAGACCGGCATCGACATGAACGGCGAAGCCTCCAACGAGGGTCTGTTCTATTCGGCGGCGCATTTGGCAGAATACGATGCGTCTCTCGCGACCGCGGCCTTTGGGCAGACATTCAAGGTTACCCCGATTCAAATGATTACAGCGTTTTCTGCTGTGGCGAACGGCGGAAAACTGATTACACCGCACGTGGTCAGTCAAGTGCTGGATGCGCAAGGCAACGTGGTATCCACCACTGAAACAGCCGTCAAACGGCAAATCATATCCAAGGAAACCTCCAAGCGCATCTGCACCATGCTGGCGGATGCGGTGAATGGCGGCGGTTCCAAAAACGCGTACGTGGCGGGTTATCGTGTGGCCGGCAAGACGGGTACGTCTGAAAAACGAGATATGAAAGACAGCGATGAGGTTGTGGCCTCTTTTGCCGGATTTGCGCCGGCGGATGACCCTAAAGTGGCTGTGCTTGTGCTGCTAGACCAGCCGCAGTGTGCTGTGCGCTACGGCGGTACCATCTCGGCGCCGGCTGCGCAGAAGATTTTTGAAGCGATTTTACCGCATTTGGGCGTGGAGCCCTCTTATACGGAGGCGGAATTGTCCAGCCTTAGCCGGACGGTTCCCAATGTGGTGGGACAATCGCCGTCTGCTGCTCAAACTAAGGTAAGTAACACCGGTCTCAAAGCCACGATTGTGGGAGGCGGCGACAAAGTGTTGCGGCAGGTGCCCGAGGCGGGACAATCCATTCCTGCCGGCGGTACGGTGTTGCTATATACGGAGGATACAGAGGGCAGCCTGGTGACCGTGCCGAATTTCGTCGGTCGTACGGTGACGGAGGTCAACACGATGGCGTCCGGGTTGGGCCTTAACGTGCAGGTGCAAGGCTTAGTGGCCGGCGTGGGTGCCTCGGCGGTGTCCAGTCGACAGAGTGTTGCTGCCGGAAGCAAGGTGCCGAAGGGGACGGTTGTGCAGATCACCTTCCTGTATAGTGACACGGCCGACGGATGATAACAAGATACGTTTACAGACCTACCGATTTAGGGCTGCGCTTTGGAAAGGATGAAAATCAATGAAATTGCAGGATTTACTACAAGACACCGGCATAGTGGCGCAGTCCATTGGCGGGGATAAAGAAATCACGTCCATCACGTGTGATTCTCGTCGGGTGGAGTCTGGTTGCCTGTTTGTTTGCATTGAGGGCACCGCCATAGACGGGCATCGTTTTGCTGCGCAAGCGGAGGAGAACGGTGCGGTCGCCGTGGTGGTGCAAAAAGATATGGGCTTGCGCACCCAGTTGATGGCCCAAGATACGCGGTATGCGTGGGCGCAAATTTGTGCGAATTGGTTCGGACGGCCCGCCACGCGTTTGCAGATGATTGGCGTGACCGGTACCAATGGCAAAACCACCACCACCATGCTGATTAAATCCATGTTGGAACATATGGGGCATAAAGTGGGGTTGATTGGCACCATTCACAATATGATCGGCGAGCGTGTGTTGCCGGCGAAGCAAACCACGCCTGATCCGTATTCTTTGCAAAGCATGCTCGCACTGATGGTCGTAGAAGGGTGTCAGTATTGCGTGATGGAGGTGTCCTCTCACGCGCTTGACCAACACCGGGTGTCCGGATGCGATTTTGCGGTGGGCGTGTTCACCAATTTGACGCAGGACCATTTGGATTATCACGGGACTATGGAAGCCTATATGCTCGCTAAAAAGAAATTGTTCGGTATGAGCGCGACGGCGGTGATCAATGGAGATGATCCGTGGACACCCCAAATCTCTGCCGATATCCCCTGCCCAATGTTGACGTATGGTATAGCGGGAGATCAAGCGGATTACGTAGCTCGCAACATCCGGCATCGTGCGGATGGTGTGGATTTTGAACTTGTCGGCGTGGGATGCATCGGCCGTGTGCGCATGCGCATTCCCGGCCAATTCTCGGTATACAACGGCTTGGCCGCGGCGACGGTTTGCCTGCGTTTGGGCATGGAGTTTGAAACGGTTTTGGAGGCGCTTTCTGCGGCGGTTGGGGTTAAGGGCCGCGCCGAGGTGGTGCCGGTGCCCGGTGATTATACCGTCGTCATTGATTATGCGCACACACCGGATGGGTTGGAAAACATCTGTCGTACGCTCAAAGAGTGCTGTGCCGGCCGCCTGGTAACGCTGTTTGGCTGTGGCGGTGATCGGGATAAAGGAAAACGCCCGCAAATGGGGGCGATTGCGGCCGCTTTATCGGATTATGTGATTGTGACGTCGGATAATCCTCGCAATGAGCAGCCGGCGGCGATTATTGCGGACATTGTCGCGGGCATGGAAAACACCGATACCCCCTATATTACCATTGAAAATCGGGTGCAAGCGATTGGCTACGCGATTGCCCATGCACAGCCTGGGGATACCATTTTGCTGGCTGGCAAAGGGCATGAAACCTATCAGATTTTGGGCGACCGTGTTATTGAATTGGATGAACGAGAAGTGGTAGCGTCCGCGGTGGGCGTTCAGTAAACAAAGCGGAGGAGTATGGGTATGAATTTTAACAACACCATTCTTATGGCGGTAGCCGCCTTGCTTTCTTTTTCAACAGCGGCTGTTTTGGGCAAGTTTTGCATTCCCTGGTTGCGCAAACTGCATTTTGGGCAAACCATCCGCGAGGAAGGCCCCCGCTGGCATCAAAAAAAGCAGGGCACGCCGACGATGGGCGGTATATTATTCATCCTGGCTTTTCTGTTTGCCTTGTTGTGTGTGCTGCTTTTGGGGTGGTTGACGGATGCCAAGCACCTATTCGGCACCCCCTATGCGACCGTAAAATTGCTCGGCGGGATAGGCCTTGCGTTGTTCAACGGGCTTATCGGGTTTGCGGATGATTTTATCAAGGTGGTTAAAAAACGCAACCTCGGACTCACCGCTTTACAGAAACTTCTGTTACAACTGCTGGTTGCGACGTCCTATGCGGTGTTATTGTATGTGTACGGTCACGGGCATTTCCACATCCCGTTTTTCGGTGCAGTGGATTGGGGCGTGTGGTTTATTCCGTTTTGTGTGTTTGTCATCGTAGCCATGACCAACGCCACCAACCTGACGGATGGCGTGGATGGTTTATGCGGTTTGACAGCCTTTGTGGCGGCGCTGGCGCTGTTGTTGCTCAGCGGGTTTAACGGCTTTTTCTCGCAAAGCCTTATGGCGGTGTCTTTGGCGGGCGCTTTGGCAGGCTTTTTGCTGTGGAATCTGCATCCGGCGCAGGTGTTCATGGGGGATACCGGGTCGTTGTTTATCGGTGGCGCGCTGACGGCGTTGGCTTTCGGCATCGACCAGCCGTTTTTGTTGGTACCTATCGGCGTTTTGTACATAGCGGAAAATCTATCGGTTATTTTGCAGGTGGGGTATTTCAAACTCACCCACGGCAAACGCTTATTTAAGATGAGTCCGCTGCATCATCATTTTGAATTGTGCGGATGGAGTGAGAACCGCATTGTGATAACCTTCACCGGCGTAACCGTGCTTGGATGCGCTGTGGCGTTGTTGTTACACGTGCTGGCTTGATCGGTTTTTTACATCATATGGAAAGGAGCATACTTATGGCAAAAGAGACGGTGCCGTTGCGACCGCCGCAGGCGCAGAAGAAGAGACGGTTTTTCTATCGGGAGACCGGCTTTGATATGTATTTTTTCGTGTTGTTGTCCATTATTTTAGTGGTCGGCTTAGCTACGTTGTATTCCGCCAGCCATGTGTATGCGTTTAACTATAATGACGGCGACAGTTATTATTACATTCGCAAGCAATTGTTGTTTGTGGTGCTGGGCGCCATAGGTATGTTGGGTGCCTCTTTGGTGGATTATCACGTGTTGCATAAGTTCGCTTGGCCGACTTGGCTTGTGAGCCTGGTGCTGTTGGGGGTAGCGTACGTGATGCCTTCGGAATCGGGGGTACATCGGTGGATACGTATTCCCGGCGTCGGTCAGTTTCAGCCTTCGGAACTGGCGAAGTTTGCACTCATTTTGTTGTTTGCACATTTGATTTCTCTCAACCACAAACGCATGCACAAACTGACCAAAGGCTTTTTGCCCTTGTCGGCCATTTTGATTATTACTTGTGGTTTGGTTATTATCGAACCGCATTTGTCCGGCACGATGCTGATTGGTTTGTTGGGTTTTGCGCTGATGTATATCGGCGGCGTGAGCGTTTGGTGGCTGTTGGGCGTTTTGGGTGCCGGTGCGACCGGTGTCGTGTTTATGGTTACGGTTTTAGGATATGAACGCGACCGTATAGAAGTGTGGCTGGATCCGCTGAAAGTGTTTGCAAACGGTTTGGCGGGGCGTGACCAGGCGTGGCAGACAGTGCAATCGTTGTACGCCATCGGTTCCGGCGGGTTGCTTGGGCAAGGGCCGGGCAATTCCCGGCAGAAGCATCTGTTTTTGCCGGAACCCCAAAACGACTTTATCTTCTCGATCTTCTGCGAAGAGATGGGACTTATCGGTGCCGTCGCGGTGATCATTCTTTTTGCCTTGCTGGTTTGGCGCGGTTTTGCCATCGGC
>JAFPCP010000009.1 GCA_017423825.1 Clostridia bacterium
CCGAAGGAGAAGGGGGATGCGGTGTTGGTGGTGGTGGCGTAGCCTTTGCGCTTGACCGCGGGCAACACTTTTGCTTTGGTGAACGCTTTGCGGTTCCAGGAGAAGTTTTTGCTGTTTTTCAGAATGCTGTTGACCTCAAACTCGTTGCCGAGATCCTGCACGCCGAGTTGTTTGATGGTTTGCAGGCCGGTGTTGGAGCCGCCGATGTGGCAGTAAATCATATCCAGCGCTTTGGCCATTTTCACAAAATGCGGGCGTGCGCTGCGCACCGGGCCAATCGTGTCCGGGATGCGGTCGACGCTGGAATAAATGGCTAAAATGCGGGGGATGCCGCCTTCGGTCTCTGCCTCGAAATACATGTCGGCCGATTCAATGTTCAGTTGAATGTGTTTGGAATCCTCGTCGGTTATAACAAAGCCGATGGGGCGGTTGTTGTCGGTTTTCATATCCTCCACGCCGGTGAGTGGGTTGAGCCCCAGTGGCGGCGCGGTGGTGGTTGTGGTGGTCGTGGTGGTCGGCGGGGGCGCAGAGGAAACCTCTTCACCGCGGTTGCCGCAGGCGGTCATGCAACACATGAGCGCGGCAATAAGAAGCACGCAGGATAAACGGAAAGCAAAACGATTCATAACAACTCCTCTTTCTGCAACAGATGCATATGTATAACATCAGTATAGCACAAACAAGGGCGCATTGCAACGGCGGGCGGGCGAAAAAGCGAGGAATTTGTTGGCAGCGCCCCTTGTGCTTGACAAACGGGGGGAGAAGCGGTAAACTGAGAACTGCCTTGCACGCGCACGTGTGGGCAAACCCCTGTGGCCGCTCTGCGGCCGCAAAAACCATGCGCCCATAGCTCAGCTGGATAGAGCGTCCGCCTCCTAAGCGGAAGGTCGGGGATTCGAATTCCTTTGGGCGCGCCAAAAAGTGCCGAGAAATCAAGGTTTCTCGGCACTTTTTTTGCGCGGCGCCCGCGCCGCCGAGCGGCGGCAAACGAGCAAAATAGAAGGGCGTAAAAGCAAAGCGCAAAAAAGCTTCAAACACCGGAAAATGTGTTGACAAAAAGGCTTGCGTTTGCGCAAGCCTTTTTGTTGTGCAGCCTCCCTGCGAAACAGCGGCACTTTTAAGAGTGCGGTCGACAAAAGACGAGGTTTTTCTTGACAGAGCGTGGTTGTGACAGTATAATGAAAAAGTACAAGGTTTTTCTTTAAGGGCGGTGCCGAGATGCCGACAAGAAGCCGTAAAAACAAACCGCTGACAGGCGGTGTAGACGGTGGTAGGATGAGTTTGTCGGATGCAGGGATTGCAAAGACAAACTCTTTTTCTTTATAACACGGGAGGGAAAACGGTGGCACATACCAAAGCGGTGCTGATGGATGAACTCACCCTGGGCCGTACGGTGATGCGCATGGCTCACGAAATTGTAGAAAAAAACCGCGGCGTAGAGGATTTGGTGCTGGTGGGCGTTCACAGCCGAGGGGCTCCGCTTGCCGCCATGTTGCAACACAACATTGCCCGCATAGAGGGCGTGCAAGTTCCGTGCGGAACGCTGGATATCAGTTATTATCGGGATGACCGCGTGCGGCACGCTGCGCCGCCGGTGTTCAATCGGGCGGAAATGCCGTTTGACATTGTGGATAAAAAGGTTGTCCTGGTGGACGACGTGCTGTTCACCGGTCGCACGGTGCGCGCGGCTATTGAAGCGGTGTTCTCTTTGGGGCGCCCCCGCAGCATCCAATTGGCCATTTTGGTCGACCGCGGGCATCGGGAGTTGCCCATTCGGGCGGATTACGTGGGAAAAAGCATCCCCACTTCTCTACAAGAGCGGGTAGCCGTGCGGTTGCCCGGGTTTGATTCCACCACCGGCGTGGAATTGGTGGAGGAGCCGTAAACAACGTTGGTGTTAAGCCTGAGGGCTACACATAGATAAAGAAAAATGGGAGGAAAAAGCATGAAGCTGATTTACAACGTGCAAGACAAACCCCGCGTTAGCCAGCTGCTTGTATTTGCGGTGCAACAGTTGCTGGCGATCATGGCAGCCACATTGGTGGTGCCGGTTATCATTGGGAACGGCATGAGCCCTGCTGCTGCCTTGTTTGGCGCCGGCGTGGGAACCTTGGTGTATGTTCTCTTCACAAAAAGAAAGAGTCCGGTGTTCTTAGGCTCTTCCTTCGCGTTCTTAAACTCTATGGCGGCGGCATTTGCCGGCGCAGCCTCCGTTGCGGTGGGCTATTTGGGATTGATTATCGGTGCGATACTGGCTGGTTTGGTGTACGTCATTATTGCTATTTTGGTTAAGTTTGTCGGCGTGAACTGGCTGAACAAGCTGATGCCGGCTGTGGTTGTTGGCCCGACGGTGGCGATCATCGGTCTGTCTTTGGCCGGCAACGCCGTGGGCGACCTGCAAAAAGGCGGCGTCACAAACGCCGAAGGCGTGTCGTTGGCACCCGCGCTGTTGTGCGTGCTGGTTGGTCTGATCACCTTGTTGGTGGTTGTGCTCAGCGCTTCTTACGGCAAAAAGATGGCTCGTCTGATTCCCTTCATTCTGGGCATCTTGGCGGGATACGTCGTGGCGGCCGTCCTGACCATCATCGGCAACGTCACGGATACAGCTGCGTTGCAACTCATTGATTTCACGAAATTCACCGCGCTGGTTAAAGATGGCGTGGGCGTTGGCACTTTCTTTGCGGTGCCGGAGTTCACCTTCCTGACGGCGTTGGGCGGCTTCAAAGAGCTGAGCGGTGCCTACATCGGCACGATTGCGGTGGCGTATGTGCCGGTTGCATTTGTTGTGTTTGCGGAGCATGTCGCGGACCACAAAAACCTGTCCACCATCATCGAGCAAGACTTGCTGGAAGATCCCGGCTTGTCCCGCACGCTGTTGGGCGATGGCGTAGGCTCTATGGCGGGCGCCATCTTTGGCGGTTGCCCCAACACCACCTATGGCGAATCGGTGGGTTGCGTAGCGATCACCCGCAACGCCTCGGTTGCCACGATTATCACAGCGGCCTTGGGCGCGATTGTGATCTCCTTCCTGACGCCGTTTGTGGCGTTCGTTAACTCGATTCCTCCCTGCATCATGGGCGGCGTGTGCATGGCTCTGTATGGCTTCATCGCTGTTTCTGGCTTGAAGATGGTGCAAAAGGTGGATTTAGAGCAAAACAAGAACCTGTTTGTGGTGTCCGTCATCCTGATTGCGGGTATCGGCGGTCTGTCCTTGACGTTTGGCAAGGTGACGCTCACCGCCATCGCCACCGCGCTGATTTTGGGCATCCTCACCAACGTTGTTTTGAGCAAATCGAAAGAAGAGCCGACCGAAGAATAAGGTTTGCTCGCAAAAAAGAACAACCCCGTTATACCGCCGGCAACCGCCGGCGGTATTTTGTTTCACATGAAACATTTTCATTTATTCGCGGATTTTTCGGTTTACAGCGGCGCGTTTCTGTGGTACACTAATAAAGGAAACAAAAGCAGACCGGCGAAAAAGGAAAAAAAGAGCTTTTTGTCGCCGATAAACGCAAAAAATACACCAAAACCGAGATTTGGGCGGTTTTTGTGAAGGAAAATAAGGAAGGATACGAACATGGCCAAGATTATTGCAGTTGTTACGCAGAAAGGCGGGGTGGGAAAAACCACCTCAGCAGTAAACCTGGCTGCCGCTTTGGGCGAACTAGGCAAGTCTTGTCTGCTTGTGGACATTGACCCGCAGGGCAACGCTACAAGCGGTGTCGGACTGGACAAGCGACGCGTGGCGGTATCGACATACGACCTGTTGTTGGGGACGGACACGTCCGCCGACGTCGTGGTGAAAACGGCCTTTGAGGGGCTGTGGGTGTTGCCGGCGAGCGTGTCCTTGGCGGGGGCGGAGATTGAAATGGTGGAGTTGCCCCGCCGCGAGAGCCGCTTAAAGGCCGCCTTGGCTCCGTATCGGGAGCGATTTGAGTATATTATTATTGATTGCCCGCCGGCGCTCGGGTTGCTGACCTTGAACGCGCTGGTTGCCGCGGATACCTTTCTCATTCCGGCGCAACCCGAATATTACGCGCTGGAAGGCATGTCGCAGCTGATAGCCACGGTGCGGCAGGTGAAGCGGCTGTATAACCCCACGTTGGAGCTGGAAGGTGTGCTGTTCACTATGTATGACGGACGCACCAACCTTACCCAGCAGGTTGTGGCGGAAGTGAAGAAGTTTTTCCCGCGGCGGGTGTACGCTACGGTGATACCGCGCACCGTCCGGTTGGCGGAGGCGCCGAGTTATGGGCGCCCCATCAATTATTACGACAAAGCATCCAAAGGCGCCAAAGCGTATCGCGCGCTTGCGGAGGAAATGCTGCAACGTCAGTAAACGAGGAGGATGTGGACATGGCTATGAAAAAAGGCGGCCTGGGCAAGGGCTTGGACGTTCTGTTTGCACAGAACACGTTGGAAGACGAGAATCGGGCGATGCTGTTGCCTTTGGAAGAGATTATTCCGAACCGAGAACAGCCCCGCAAGCAGTTTGACGAGGCGGCTCTGGCGGAGTTGGCGGATTCAATTGCGCAACATGGTGTATTGCAACCGTTGCTGGTGCGACCGATGCCGGACGGCAGCTATCAACTCGTCGCCGGCGAGCGCCGTTGGCGCGCTTCCCGCATGGCCGGGTTGAGCGAGGTGCCGGTGGTTGTCCGCGAGATGAACGAGCAAGAGGCCGCGCAGTTGGCCCTTATTGAAAATCTGCAACGGGAAGACCTGAATCCTATGGAAGAAGCATACGGATACCAGACGCTGATGGATAGTTACGGCATGACACAGGAAGAAACGGCGCAGGTGGTTAACAAATCCCGCCCGGCGGTGGCAAATGCGCTGCGTTTGCTGCATTTGCCGGAGCCGGTCAGCCAATTGGTTTCCGCCGGCAGCTTGTCCGCCGGCCACGCCCGCACGGTGCTGGCGTTTGAGGGAGTGGACGCGCAAATTGCTGTAGCGCAACAGGCGGTAGAAAAAGGGCTCTCGGTGCGTGAACTGGAACGCATGGCCAAATCGGCAAAGGTCCGCAAAAACCCCTCGCTAAAACCGACCGCTCGGCGGGACAGCTTTTACGATGAGGTAGCGTTGGCTCTGCGGGAGAGTTTGGGCCGCCAGGTGAAGGTGACCACCGGAACAAAGGGCGGAACATTGCAGGTTGAGTTTTTTAACGAAGAGGACTTGCGTGCCTTGGCGAACAAGTTGGCCGCGGCGGATACGGCGGCCGCGCAGTAAGCGCAATATAAACCGACCAGGCGTCCTCTTTGTTGGGTATGCCGGGCAGCAAGCCTGGTACGCGCACCGAAGAGGGCGCCTGCTTTTTGTGGATTTATATACGGAGTGTATATTATGAGTGATATTATACAGAAAGAATTTGTTTTGCCGGTAGAAGTGACGACGTTTGATGTCGGCGCCGATGACCGATTGCGATTGTCGGCGGTGTTGCAGTATCAGCAGGAGGCGGCCGAGCGGCAGTTAGCGCCGGGTGGTCTGGGGTGGCAAGCCTTAGCGGAGCAAGGTTTGGCGTTTGTAGCATCCCGTTGGCACGCGACGATACAACGGATGCCGGTTATGGGCGAGCGGGTGACGCTCACCACATGGCACCGAGAACGGCGCGGCCCTCGCTTTTTCCGCTGTTATGAATGGCGGGACGAGCAAGGCGAGCTGTTGTTACAGGGTGTGATGCTTTTTGCGCTGGTGTCGGTGCAGGAGCATCGTTTGTTGCGCGGGGAGGAGTTTGATCGATTTGGTCTACCGTCTCAGCCGGAACGAGACGTGGCGTGTGAAGATCCGGGGAAGTTGGTTGTGCCGACCTGTTCGCCGGTGGACACGGCCGTTGTGCGGTGGTCGGATACCGACCGCAACGGGCACATGAACAACACCCGCTATGCGGATTTGTTGTGCGATTGCTTGCCGCCGCAGGCGCAAGGGCAACCGCTACACGATATACAGTTGTGTTTCTCTCGCGAATCGTTGCAGGGGGATCGGCTGGTGCTGTCCGGCGGCACGGATGAGAGCGGTGTTTTCTACGTGCAGGGGGAACACGACCGAGGCATAGCCTTCCAAGCGCGCGTGACGATGGGGGACGCCCATGGACTTTGAACAGGCGTGCAAACAAGCGGCTGCTTACAAGGAGCCGGAAGGCGGGATAGGCGTGCTGGCGGAAAAGACGGTGCACGCGGCACTCAAATGGTGGCTGGACGACAACCCTGCGCATCACGAGGTGCTTCTGCCGGAAGGCAGCATAGCCGACATCTTTGACGGGCACCGCGTGACAGAAGTGCAAACGGCGGGGTTTTCCGCTTTTCGCCCCAAGTTGCAACGCTTGCTTGCGCACTATCCGGTTACGGTGGTGCATCCGGTAATACGGCAAAAATGGCTCGCCTGGCTTTCGCCTGAGACCGGCGAGGTCACCAAGCCACGTCGTTCGCCCCGTATGGGCGGGTTTTTCGATGCCGGACGTGAGCTGGTGTATCTGCTACCTTGTTTGGGACACGAAAACTTGACGATACAGCTCGTGCTGTTGGACGTGGAAGAGTGCCGGTTGGCTGACGGATGGGGGCGGGGCGGAAAACGTGGTTCCCATCGCGTGAGTCGGGAGCCGCTTTGCTTATGCGATACCGTGACGCTTTCGGACGCGGCGTCGTACGCCGCCTTATTGCCGCCGTCGTTGCCGGCATCCTTCACCACCGCCGATTTCAGCAAAGCCGCACGGCTTCGCGGTCGGGCTTTGTCCGGCACGCTGAAAGTGTTGCTCGCGCGCGACGTGGTGCAGCGGGAAAAACAAGGGCGTACGTGGGTTTATCATACAATCGGCCATACGGATGGGCACGGACAAGCATAGTCGTGCCGCCGATTCGGCTAACATGGTCAGTTCGAAACCATCCTGACCTGTCGGGAAACCGACAAAATCAAAACTAGGGGGATTTATCATGAAACAGCAAAAACCAATTATTTTTTTGACGCTTGTAGGGATTATTGCCGGTATGTATACGGCGCTGACGTTGTGTTTTGCGCCGCTCGGGTTTGGCTTGGTACAATGCCGCTTTTCCGAGGCGCTCACCGTGCTCGCGGCATTTACGCCGGCGGCGGTGCCGGGCCTGACGATAGGGTGTGTGGTGTCTAACCTGATAGGCCTCAGCATGGGTGCCAATCCCGCCGGCGCTTTGGATGTGTTGTTGGGGGCGGTGGCCACCGGCGTGTCCGCATGGTTGAGTTGGCGGTGGCGGGACCGCCGCATAAAAGGGTTACCGGTGCTGTCTACACTCCCGCCGGTCTTGCTCAACGCCGTTATCATTGGCGCGGAACTGGCGTGCCTTTCACCGGTTTTTTCAGTGAAGGTGTTGCTCGTTCAAATGGGTCTGGTTTTTGCCGGACAGGCGGTCGCGTGTATAGGCGGCGGGTTGCTGCTTGCAAAAACATTGCAGATGACCGGGTTGGAAAAACGCATTTCCCCCTCGTTTTAATATACAGATAGTAATATTTATATAAATTATACAAAAACCGCCCCCAAAAGGCGGTTTGGCGCATAGGAGAAAGGCACATGAAGCAAAGCATACGCAACTATGGACCGGTCGCGTTGTTGATGGCGGGCATAGTCGGGTTGTCGGCTGTGATTACGGTGTTGGGCGGCGTTCAAACGCCCGCGTCGGAAACGCTAACGGTCATGACCACGGTGAGCCCTTTATATGAGGCGGTACAGCTGGTGGTTGGGGACACCGATGTGGTGCGCATACAGACCTTGACCGGCACCGCCTCGGCCGGATGTTTGCACGAATATCAATTGTCGCCGGCGGATCGGTTGGCGGCGGAACGGGCGGATCTGCTTGTGCTCAACGGCGCGGGGGCCGAGCCTTTTTTGGATGAGATTGTGGCGGCGTTGCCGACAGAAAAGGTGGTGGACACCAGCCGAGGGATTTCTTTGCTGTGCGCCGCCGAGGAGCACGACCACGAGGAGCATGCGCACCACCACGAAGAGGGTGGGTATAACGAGCATATATGGACGAGCCCTGTGCGGTATGCGGCGCAGATTCAGGCGGTGACGCAGGCGCTATGTGCGCTCGACCCGGCGCACGCGCAGACGTATCGTGCGAACGGGGAAGCCTATCGCGGGAAAGTGCTTGCCATAGGTGAGCGGTTGAGACGCGCGGCGGAGGCGCTGCCGAGCCGTCGGTGTGTGGTGTTTCACCCGTCGCTTTTGTATTTGGCGGAAGATTTGGGATTGCAGGTGGAGCTATCGCTGGCGGGCGGAGAACAAGCCGGCTTATCCGCCGGCGAACTGGCGGCGGTGCGCACGCTCGGCGCGCAAGAGCCGGGGTTGCTTTTGTTGTATGACGCGCAATACGCGGTGCGGTACACCGGGGTGGATGCCGGTGTGTCGCCTGCGCAAGTGTTATCGGTGGACACCGGCGTGTCCGGAAACTGGTTGGTGGCGATGGAAAACACCGCGTTGTTATTTGAACGGATACAGGAGGGACAAACATGAGCGGGTGCGGGTTGCATTGTTTGAAAATGGAACACATCACCGTGCGAGCCGGTGCCGAAACGCTGGTGGAGGATGTCAGCTTACACGCCCATTGCGGGGAAATCACGGCGGTCATCGGTCGCAACGGCGCCGGCAAGTCGACCTTGTTCAAGGCGATTCTGGACCAACTGCCGCACGAGGGAACGGTGTCTTTTTCCGGGCACGATGGCGTGCCGACGCATCGCAAACCGCGCATTGGGTATGTGCCGCAAAGTTTGAATATAGACAGCGGTTCGCCCGCAACGGTGTTGGATTTGGCCGTGTCGCTGACCAGCCGCTGGCCCGCCTTTTTGCCGGTGCCGCGGCGGTTGCGGGAGGAGATGCGGGCACATTTCGCGCAGTTTGCGGCGGATGGATTGCTCGACCGACCGGTTGGGCGGTTGTCCGGGGGCGAATTGCAACGGGTGTTGCTGGTGTTGGCCGTGCGGCCGCAGCCAGACATGCTGGTGCTGGATGAACCGGTTTCCGGCGTGGACGAAGCCGGCCTGGAACGGTTTTATCAGCTGTTGGAGCAGCTGCGGAAGCAAGATATGGTGATTTTGTTGATATCCCACGATTTGCCGTTTGTGCAACGCTGTGCAGACCGCGTGCTGTTGCTAGATAAGCGGGTGCTCGCGACCGGAACCCCGAAAGAGGTGTTCGCTTCGCCGGCGTTTCGTCGGGCATTTCCGTTAGGGGGTGAGAGCTGATGGCAGCGTGGTTCTCTTGGTGGGAATATGAGTTTATGCGTACGGCTTTGTGGGCGCTTTTGTTGTTGGTTCCGTTGCTTTCGTTGTTGGGCACGCTGGTGGTGAACAACGGGATGTCCTTTTTTTCGGACGCGCTTGGCCATTCTGCATTGACCGGGGTGGCTATTGGCGTGGTGCTGGGCGTCAGCCGCTATCATTGGGTGATGGTGGTGTTTGCGGTGGTGTTCGCACTGCTGATGAACCGCATTCGCCATTCCGGCACCACTTCGGTGGATACGGTTATCGGCGTTTTTTCCGCTGTCGGTGTGGCGCTCGGGCTGGTGCTTTTGTCCCGCAAGGGAGAATTTGCCGCGTATCAGAGCCTGTTGATAGGGGACGTGTTGAGCATAACCCGCAAAGAACTGTGGGTGTTAGGCGCGGCGCTGGCTGTGACGGTGGTGTTTTGGTTGTTGTTCTTTAACGGCTTCCACGCCATCAGCGTCAGTCCCGCAGTTGCCCACAGTCGTGGGTTTTCGGTGGTGTGGTTGGACAACCTGTTTGTTGTGTTGTTGGCCGTCGTTGTCATGTTGGCAATTCGCTGGGTAGGGTTGTTGCTGATTAATGCAATGCTTATCCTTCCGGCGGCCGCCGCCCGCAACGCCGCCCGCAGTTTGCGGAGTTATCACGCGTTGTCGCTGGTGTTTGGCCTGTTTGCCGGAGTGTTGGGGTTGTTGCTGTCGTATTATAACGCCGTGGCAACCGGCCCCACCGTCATATTGGTGCTCGCGGCGTTGTTTTTCGGCACCTTCGCCATGCGCAAAAAATAACAAAACAAAAAGGACAACCCATCGGGTTGTCCTTTTTTTGTTTCATCAATCTTCTATATCCTTCAAAGCGGCGCGCACGGCAGCAATCACAAAAGCGGAAAAAGTGCAATCTTTGCCTTGAATGGCGGTTTCCACTTGGTCTATCACGTCGTTGGGAAAACGAATGGTTTTGTTGGTGGTTGCCGGAATGGATGGGATTTGAAATTTACTCATACACTCGCCTCGCAATACAAATGTCTTGCTTATAGTGTATCTGTTTGTTAGAGAAAATTATGCATTGCAATTGCAATGCATAAGGGGTATCCTATATTAGGAGGTGGAGATATGGCGGAGTTTTGTGCGGATTGTTGGAAGATTTTCTTTGCTAGTGGCGACACAGAGGGAGGGTATGTTTTATCTAAAACGCTATACCTTTGTGAAGGGTGTGCACAACTCAAACGTGTGGTTATAGAAGAAAAACCACGAGGTTGGTTTTTCTCGACATGGAAATAAAAAAGGACAACCCATCGGGTTGTCCTTTTTACGTTTTGTATAAATCGGTCTACATATAACGAACCGTATTTTATAATTCCTTGATATAGCACCGGCGGCGTTTGTGTTGGTCTTTGGCGAACATTTTCCACTGGGCGAGGATTTTGCTGTTGGTTTCCAATTGCGGGCCGGTTTCGGCGTATTGGATGCCGTTTGCGGCGGCGTTCTGAATGAGGTGGTCGAGGATGATGGCGTTGATGCCGACACCTTGCAGCTCCGGCCGCACCGCGATGAGGAACATATCCAAGGCGTTGTTTTTGGCCAGCGCTTTGAGCATGTATATCCAGCCGAACGGGAACATGCGGCCGCGGCATTTTTGCATGGCTGCAGCCATGGACGGTGCGCTGACGCCGAAAGCGACCAAGCGCTCGTCTTTATCCAGCACAAAACAGGTGAACCGCGGGTCGAGCAGCGGGATAAACTTATCTGCGTATTTTTTCACCTGTTGTTCGTTCAGCGGGACGGTGCCGTATAAGGGCGCGTAGGCTTCGTTGGCCAAGTCGAACACCTGTTTTACGTAGGGCTTATAGTGAAAGCGGGTTTTCACCTGCACGATGTGCAAACCGCGGCTTTTCTTCACGTGTTCCGCGATGCGGTGTAATTTCACCGCGTGCGGGCTGTCGGGCGAGGGGGCGTCCACCTTGTATTCGATCCAGTCGGTGTCTTTTTGATACCCGAGCGCGGCAAGGTGGTCGTTGTAGTAGGGGTGGTTGTAATAGGTGATGAACATACTACGTTTATCAAAGCCGTCCACCA
>JAFPCP010000010.1 GCA_017423825.1 Clostridia bacterium
ACCATCTGCACGATGTCGACGGTTTCCTTGTCCGTTACCCGCAACCCGTCGACAAACACGGCCTCTTTGCCGAGTTTGCGCATGGTTTCGCTGATTTCGGGGCCGCCGCCGTGCACCAGCACGACTTTTACGCCAATGAGCCACAGCAAGGCAATGTCTTCCATTACTTGCTGTTTGAGCTGTTCGTTTACCATGGCGTTGCCACCGTATTTAATGACCACGATTTTTCCGTTATATTGTTTAATGTACGGCAGGGCTTGCGTCAGCACCTCTGCGCGTTGGGCGTTGGAAAAATGCATATCCATATCCATGTCCAAAAGCTCCTTACGTACGGTAATCACCGTTTATCTTCACATAATCATAGGTCAGGTCGCAACCCCACGCGGTCGCGCTGTGCGGGCCGTTGCCGAGCTCAACCAAAATTTCAATTTCCTTTTCCAGCAGAATTTCTTTCGCGGTTTCTTCGGAGAAGGGGATGCCGGCTCCGTTTTCACACACCCACACGGTGCCTTTGACCGAACGGAAGGCCACCGATACGCGGGAAATGTCCACGGGGGCGCCGCTGTATCCAATAGCACACAGCACCCGTCCCCAGTTAGCGTCAGCGCCGAACATGGCCGCTTTCAGCAGGCTGGAACAGATGACACTCTTCGCAACGGTTTTGGCGGTGTCGAGTTGCTCCGCACCGGTGACGATACATTCGAGCAATTTGGTGGCTCCCTCGCCGTCGCCGGCGATTTCCCGACACAGTTGCACCGTGACGGTGTTGAGTGCTTTCATAAAGACAGCAAAATCCGCTTCCTCGGCGGTGATTTCCGGATTGCCGGCCATGCCGTTGGCCAGAATGGTCACCATGTCGTTGGTGGATGTGTCTCCGTCAATGCTCAGCATATTAAAGGTGTTGGCAATATCTCCCGACAAGGCTTTTTGCAACATAGGCGCCGAAATGGCGGCGTCGGTGGTGAGAAACACTAGCATGGTGGCCATGTTGGGATGTATCATACCGCTTCCCTTGGCGATGCCGCCGAGGGTGCAGGTTTTGCCGCCGAGCGTGAATTGCACAGCCACTTCCTTGACTGCCAAATCGGTGGTCATGATGGCTTCTGCGGCTGCCCGTCCATTGTCAATCGAGAGCCCTTGTGCCAGAATGGGTATCCCGGCTTGAATGGGGGTTATGTCGAGGGGTTGCCCAATCACGCCCGTTGAAGCGACCACCACGTCGGCGGGGGAGATGCCCAATGCTTGCGCGGTGAGCGCGCTCATTTGCTCGGCAATCTCGATGCCATTTGCGTTGCAGGTGTTGGCGTTGCCGCTGTTGCAAATCACGGCTTGCGCGCGTCCGTCGGCCAGGTGTTGTTTGGTCACCGTGAGCGGTGCGCCTTTCACCAAATTGGTGGTATACACCGCCGCCGCATTGGCGGGGATATCGCTGACAATCAGCGCGAGGTCGCGCTTTGTGCGGTTTTTACGAATGCCGCAATGAATGCCGTTGGCGCGAAAGCCCTGTGCGGCGCATACGCCGCCGGATATGAGTTGCATAGGGTTCCCTCCTCTAAAATTGCAAGCCGGTGGTTTCTTCTACCCCCAGCAGAATGTTCATATTTTGGATAGCCGCACCGGACGCACCTTTACCCAGGTTGTCAAAACGAGCGGTCAACAGAATGCGTTGTTCGTTGCCGGCGAGGGTGATTTGCATATCGTCACGGCCGGAAAAAGCCGCCGCCGAGAGAAAGCCGCCCTCGTCTGTTTGCTGGTCGAAATGCACCAGCCGACCGGTGTATTGTGCCCGATACACAGCGGCAATGTCGTCCGGTTTGCCGTGCAGATCTTTGGCGAACAGGGGTACGGTGACCTCCATGCCGCTGTAAAAATCTCCCACGATGGGGCAGAAAATCGGCGCGATATCCAAACCGCACACGTGTTGCATTTCGGGCAGATGCTTATGCTGTTGCGTCAGTGCATATTGACGCGGGGCATCCAGAAAGGCGTCCCGGTCGGCGCTTTCATAAGCGGCAATCATGGATTTGCCGCCGCCGGAATAGCCGGTGATGGAAAAACAAGTCAGCGCGACGTCCGGTTTCAGCAACCCGGCTTTCACCAAGGGGGCGACGAGTGCCACAAACCCGCTTGCGTGGCAACCGGGATTGGCAATGCGTTTGGCGGTTGCTAATTGTTCCCGCTGTCCGCTGAGTTCCGGAAAACCATATACCCATTCGGGCGCCGTGCGGTGTGCTGTGGATGTGTCAATGACGGCGGTGTGGTCATTCTCGATGAGAGAAACGGCCTCCACAGCCGCCGCATCCGGCAGGCATAAAAAGGCAATATCCGCCCGGTTGAGAGCCTCTTTCCGGGCGGCGGTGTCTTTACGTAAATTTTCCGGCAGAGTGATTAAGTCGATACCCGACCGCTCTGCCAAACGGTCAGCTATACGCAGACCGGTGGTGCCGGCGCTGCCATCAATAAATACTTTTGTCATGATTACAATAGCCCTTTCACATAGGCGATTTGTTTCTCCACGGATTGCACCGAGGTGCCGCCTTCGCTGGTGCGTCTGTCCACACAAGCGTGCAAATCGATGGCTTCAAACACGTCCTCGGCAAACAAGTCGCTGAACTCTTTGTATACTGCCAGCGGCATGGTTTCCAGCACGAGATTGTCCGCCAGGCAGCGGGCCACGATTTGACCGGATATCTTATACGCGCTGCGGAACGGCAGACCTTTTTTCACCAAATAGTCGGCGAGGTCGGTCGCGTTGATAAACCCTTTTTGTGCGGCTTGCAGCATGCGGTCCTCCCGCACCGTCATCGTGCGCACCATGCCGGTGAACACTTGCAGACACATTTCGGCGGTTTCGACAGCGTCGAATACGCTCTCTTTATCCTCTTGCATATCTTTGTTATAAGCGAGGGGCAGTCCTTTGAGGGTGGTGAGCAGCGCGAGTAGGTCGCCGTACACGCGGCCGGTTTTGCCACGTACCAGTTCCGCCATGTCGGAATTTTTCTTCTGCGGCATAATCGAAGAACCGGTGGTGTAGGCATCGGATAATTCGATGAATTTGAATTCCCAGCTGGACCACAGAATGAACTCCTCCGCAAGGCGGGATAGATGCATCATGAGGATGGACAGCGTACTCAGCAATTCCACGCAGAAATCCCGATCGGATACGCCGTCCAAGCTGTTCAGGCAGATGTCGTCAAACCCTAACGCGGCGGCTTCTGCGCGGCGGTCGGTGTTGTAGGTGGTGCCGGCGAGGGCACAACAGCCGATGGGGGAGCGGTTTATTCGCCGCCGCCCATCCGCCAACCGTTCTAGGTCGCGCAACAGCATCATCGCATATGCCATCAGGTGGTGCCCAAAGGTGATGGGTTGTGCCCGTTGCAGATGGGTGTATCCCGGTAGGATGGTGGCTTTGTGTTGTTCGGCCTGGTCGGTGAGCGCTGCGCACAGCTCTTTAACCATCTGCACGATGTCGTCGCTCTTATCCCGTAGATACATCCGCAAATCCAGAGCAACCTGATCGTTGCGGCTGCGGGCGGTGTGCAGTTTTTTACCGACATCCCCGAGGCGGGTGGTCAATTCCTGCTCCACAAACATGTGGATATCTTCGCATCCCATATCGAAATCCAGCGTGCCGGCTTCCAAATCACGCAGGATGCCTTCCAGACCTTCAATAAGTTGGTCGGCTTCCGCCTGCGTGACGATGCCCTGTGCACCCAGCATGGCGGCGTGCGCCATGCTACCGCGGATGTCTTGTTTATATAGTTTGCAGTCGAAATGAATCGAGGAATTGAAATCATCGGCTAATTTGTCGGTGTTGCCGTCGGTGCGACCGGCCCACATTTTCGCCATAATCGTATCTCCTATTCGGATTGTTATTTTTTGTTGTTGTTAGCATCCACCATAGCCTGTACTTTGATCGGTAAGCCGTACAGGTTGATGAAGCCGGCGGAATCCCGCTGGTCGTAGTCGCTTTCGCCAAAGGTGGCGATTTCTTCGCTATACAGCGAGTAGGGGCTCCACACACCGGCGTTAATCATGTTGCCCTTGTAGAGTTTGAGTTTCACGGTGCCGGTGACGGTTTCTTGGGTTTTGTCTACGAAAGCCGACAGTGCCTCCCGCAAGGGGGTGAACCATTGACCGTTGTATACGAGCTCCGCAAAGGTGATGGAGAGTTTTTGTTTTTCGTGCAAGGTCATCTTGTCGAGGCAAATGGATTCCAGCACACTGTGGGCTTTATACAAGATGGTGCCGCCGGGGGTTTCGTACACACCGCGGCATTTCATGCCGACCAGCCGATTTTCCACGATATCGATGATGCCGATGCCGTTGGCACCGCCGAGCTCGTTGAGTTTCAGGATGATGTTTTTAGCGGACATTTTTTCGCCGTCCAAAGCGACCGGCACGCCCTTTTCGAAGTCCAGTGTCACATAGGTGGGTGCATCCGGTGCGGCCAAGGGAGAAACGCCCATCTCCAAGAAACCGGGCTTCTCGTATTGCGGCTCGTTGCCGGTGTCTTCCAGGTCCATACCCTCGTGGGACAGGTGCCACAGGTTTTTATCTTTGGAATAGTTGGTTTCCCGATTGATTTTCAGCGGAATGTTGTGCGCCTCGGCGTACTCAATTTCCTCTTCGCGGGATTTGATATCCCACTCACGCCACGGGGCGATGATCGGCATGTTCGGCGCAAAGCGCTTGATGGTCAGCTCAAAACGTACTTGGTCGTTGCCCTTGCCGGTGCAGCCGTGGCAGATGGCGTCGGCGCCCTCTTTGATGGCGATGTCCACCAAACCTTTGGCAATGCAGGGGCGGGCGTGGCTGGTGCCGAGCAGATAGTCCTCGTATACAGCACCGGCTTTCATGGTGGGGATGATATAGTCATCCACATATTCTTCCGTCAGATCCAGCACGTATAATTTGGAGGCGCCGGTTTGGATGGCTTTTTCTTCCAGTCCTTCCAATTCGTCGGCCTGCCCGACGTTGCCGGATACCGCGATGACCTCGCAGTTGTTGTAATTTTCTTTCAGCCAGGGGATAATGATAGAGGTGTCCAGACCGCCGGAATAGGCCAGCACAACCTTTTTGATGTCTTTCTTGTCCATGGTAAAAATCCTCCTTGAATAGTTATACAGCCGTGGCTGTTTGACATACGCTCATTATAAACTTGTATAAAGGGTTTGTCAAGAATGTTTACGAATATTTATGCAATTTGGGAGAAACCTTGCAGGATGGCATAGAAGAGAGCGTTTATTTTGTGCATTTTTATGAAAACAGGCGCTTTTCGCCCATATAGAAAAGTTGTTAGGCAGCGAAAAAGTTGGTGTATTCTATGCAAAAGTTGTATATTTACGATATTTGAATGTATAAATAAACAATTTTGAGTCAGCGGGTGGAGGGGGGGATATGGGGTGTGGCATTGGAAAAGAAAAAAGCCGCTGTTGTCGTTTGACAACAGCGGCTTTGTGTGTTTGTGTGATTAGGCTTCGGTAGTTTCTTCCGTAGCTTCGGTGGCTTCCTCTGCCACTTCGGCGGTTTCTTCCGCAACCTCAGCGGGCGCCTCTTCGGGCTCTAACAGCGCACGCATAGACAGGCTGATGCGTTGACGGTCATAGTCAATGGCCGTGATTTGCGCTTGTACTTCCTGTCCGACCTTCAGCTCATCCTGCGGTTTCTCCACACGATGGTTGGCGATTTGCGAGATGTGAATCAGGCCGTCCACGCCGGGGATGATTTGCGCAAAGGCGCCGAACGTGGTCATGCCCACGATTTTGGCGGTCACGACGCTTTCCACGGGGTACTGGGCCTTGAAAATCTCCCACGGATTGTCTTCGTCTTTGCGATAGCCGAGGGAAATTTTACGTTTCTCGGTGTCCAGAGCTTTGATATATACGGTCACGGTGTCGCCGACATTCATCACCTCAGAGGGGTGTTTGATGCGGTTCCAGGACATCTCGGAGATGTGCACCATGCCGTCCACGCCGCCCAGGTCCACAAACGCACCATAGGAGGTGAGGGATTTCACAGCGCCGGTGTATTCCTGACCGACTTCGGCTTGCGCCCAGAAGGCCTCTTCCTGCTCTTTGCGAGCGGCCTGCGCCACCAAACGCACAGAACCGACCGCATGCCGGCGATGGGCGTTGGTTTCGATGATTTTCAGTTGTACGGTCTGGCCTTTGAGGGGGCTCAGGTCTTCCATGCGATTGATGGAAGCGTGGGAGGCGGGCACGAACACGCGCACGCCGTTGGTGACAACCAGAATGCCGCCTTTGATGATGTCGGTGACGGTGCCGTCCAAAATGGCGCCTTCCGCCTCGGCGGTGACGATGGTTTCCCAACCTTTGAGGGCGTCCACACGCTTTTTGGAGAGCATGATGGTGCCTTCTTGGTCGTTGGTGCGCATGATCAAAAGCTCTAACTCATCGCCTACTTTTACCAGGTCGGCCGGGGTGGCATTGGGGTCGTTGGACAGCTCGTTTGCCGGGATATAACCGGTTTGCTTACGGCCAATGACTTCCACTTGCACCTCGTTGGGGGCAATGCTGACGACCAACCCACGAACTTTATCATCAGTGGTGTTCTGCAAAGTTGCGTCGATGGCGGCAGCAAACTCCTCAGAACTCATCTCTTCAAAATTTTCGGTGCTGGGGGTGGTTTCTACGGTTTCATTGTTGTTGACGATTTCGGACATGGTCAAATGTACCTCCTTTATAATATCGGCGGGTGTGGAAGCGCCGGCAGTCAAACCGATCGTCTGCCCTGCCGCAAATTGTTTGAGCGGCAACTCCGCGGCCGTCTCCACCCACGTGGTGGGACAGAAGGGAGCGCACACATCGCACAACTTTGCGGTGTTGGAACTTTCACGTCCTCCGACAATAACCATCCGATCACAGCGCTTGGCCAAATCGACGGCCTCGGACTGTCTCTCGTTGGTTGCGTTACATATTGTATCAAAGATTTGTAGATTTGTACAGCATTTTTTTGCTTTTTTGCAACACTTTTCCCATTCTCTGGAATTGAAGGTGGTTTGCGCCACCATGATGCACGGAAGTTTTCCTAATTCGGGGTTTTCTTTTAGGCAATTTTCCAGTTCGGCGGTGGATTGGAAGGTGAAGGCGGAGCCTTCGCAATGGCCGCGGATGCCTAAAATCTCCGGATGTTCCGGGTTGCCGGCGATGAGAACGGTGCCGCCGGCGGCGGAATGTTTGGCCACGATGCGATGGATTTTCGCCACGAACGGGCAGGTCGCGTCGCTGTACCGGATGCCGCCTTGTTCAATTTCTTCCATGGTGCTTTTGGGCACGCCGTGTGAGCGAATCACCAGCACCGCCCCCGACGGTGTGTCAGCCGGCTTTTCCACTGTGCGCACGCCCCGGGCGGCCAACGCCTCCACCACCTGGGGGTTGTGGATAATCGGACCGAGCGTGCATACTTTTTCGCCTGCGTCCAACAGGTCGTGAACGCGCTGCACCGCTTTGTTTACGCCAAAGCAGAAGCCAGCGGTTTTGGCTAATAATACCGGCATGGATTATTCCTCCGTCTGTTGCAATCGGTCCATAACGACGGCTTTCAGCCGGGCGACCGATTGCTCCAACGTATCGTTGCTGGTATCCACCAAAATGGCATCGTCCGCCTGACGCAGCGGGGAGGAGGCACGGTGGGAATCCTCATAATCGCGCTTGACCATATCCGACAACACTTCTTCATAGGTGGTGTGGATGCCCTTTTCTTGCAGCTCCGCATAGCGGCGCGTGGCGCGGGATTCCGAGCTGGCGGTGAGGAAAATTTTCACACGCGCGTTCGGCAGAATCGTGGTGCCGATGTCGCGGCCGTCCATAATCACCGACTCCACCGCGGCGATATCCCGTTGCGCTTGCAGCAAAAAGGCGCGCACGGCGGGAATGGCGGATATACGCGAGGCCGCCATGGAGATTTCCGGTGTGCGGATATGGGCGGTGACGTCTTCGCCGGCTACCAAGACGCGCTGTTCGCCGTTTTGGTGGGTGAGGGCGACCGTCAACCCCTCTAAGGCGGGAACGATGCGCTCTTCGTCGGCGGGGTCAATGCCCTGCCCCAACATATAATAGCCCAGCGCGCGATACAGCGCCCCGGTATCCACATAAATGAGCCCCAATTCTTTGGCTAAAATGCGCGCGATGGTGCTTTTGCCTGCCCCGGCAGGTCCGTCGATAGCAATAGCGTATGCCATATAAAACACATCCTTTTCTATTCTATATGAGAACCGGCGGCCATGCCGGTGGAGAAGGCAATTTGCAAATTAAACCCGCCGGTGTAGGCGTCGACGTTCAGCACCTCGCCGGCGAAATACAACCCTTTTGTCAGGCGGGAGGCCATAGTACGGGCGTCTACCTCTTTTATGCTCACGCCACCGGCGGTAACAATCGCCTCGGCCAGTGGGCGGAAATCGCTGACCTGCACCGGCATGGCTTGGATGCCGGCGGCGAGGCGCAGACGCTCCTGTTTGGTGATGGCGTTGCACTTTTTGTGGGGGTTGATTTCGGTCATGCGCAACATGACCGGGATAAGTAGGCGCGGGAGCAGTTTTCCTAAGGCGTTGCCGATGTCGAGATTCGCACGCTCCGCAAAGTCGCGCAAAAGCCGCGCATCCAGCTGCTCCGGGGTGAGACCCGGTTTCCAGTTTATCCACAGGGTATAGCGCCCGGGCTGCATGTCGCGCATGTGGGCGCTGGCGCTGAGCACCAACGGACCGCTCATGCCGAAATGGGTAAACAACATCTCACCCAAACCGGAATAAATGACCTTGTTTGTGCGGTTGTCTTTGACTTGCAGAGCGCAGTTTTTCAAAGACAAGCCTTGCATATCCGGACAAAAGGGGTCGGAGCATTCCAGCGCAACCAG
The DNA here is from genome assembly GCA_017423825.1 of Clostridia bacterium. Classification (GTDB taxonomy): domain Bacteria; phylum Bacillota; class Clostridia; order Oscillospirales; family Acutalibacteraceae; genus UBA5905. The sequence continues at coordinate 8,875 of JAFPCP010000010.1, forward strand.
TGAGGGGCGCGGCGGGATAATGGTATGTCCGGCCTGCTGGGCGAGGGTGTAGCCGTCGCCGGTGGAACCGGTGCCGGGATAGGAACACCCGCCGGTGGCGATAACAACCGCGTCGGCTTGGATGCTTTGTCCCTCTTCGGTGCGTACACCCACACAGCGGCCGTCGCGCAGTTCCAGCGCGGTGACGCGCCCTTGTACAAACCGCGCACCGCCGGAGCGGGCGTAGGTTGTCAATCCGTCCACGATATCCACTGCTTTGTCCGAGCAGGGAAAAACGCGGTTGCCGCGCTCGGTTTTGAGCGGGACCCCCAACTCTTCGAACAGAGCCATGGTATCCGCGGGGGAGAAAGCCGTCAAAGCGCTGTATAAAAAGCGCCCGTTTTCCGGCACGTGAGCAATAAACTCCTCGATGGTGCAGTTGTTGGTGAGATTGCACCGCCCTTTGCCGGTAATCATGACCTTGCGTGCCGGACGGGCGTTGCGTTCTATTACCGTGACGGTGTGTCCGTCCCGTGCGGCCGCTCCCGCGGCGATACAGCCGGCGGCACCGCCGCCTATAATCACCACATGCATGGGTATAGATTCTCCGTTTCCTGTATGGTTTATTGTGTTTCGCGCACACGCGTGCGGGTAAGAATGTATTCGTCTATTTGAGTGGGCTTTTCAGCCCAAATATTGTACAGCAATTATGTGGAAAATGCAAGTTTCTTTTGTCTGCCGGTCAATCAAAAGCGAAACAGCCGCCGCAATCGCGGACTGCCTTTTTGCAGGTAGGTTTGTATGCATCGGGACAGGCCGATGTCATACAACACGAACACCCCGTTGCCGAGCAATAAGATAAGCCACGGCATGGATACGCCGGCAATGGTGAACGCGGCGGTGTCTAAGTGCAAAAAGGTTATAAGTAACCAATAGATGGCTATCATAGCAATGTTGAAAACGGCCAGTTTGGTTATCCATATCCACCAAAGATTGGCTTGTCGTTCGAGGGTGGCTTTCAAAGTGGGGTAACACCCAAAAAAGCCGACGTATAGCAGTTTGCATTCCCAAGATGGCACCATCAGCAAGGCGAGCAACGCGGTTGCGATATAGACGGATAACGCATATTTTCGATTTAATTCTATCACGGTCGGGATAACCAACGCACCCGCCAAAGCCGGCAGACCGATTTCACTCACCGGCACAAAGCTCAACAAAAGCACCACCGTGGACATGGCGGCGGTCAGCCCGCAAAAAGCCATGCGGCCGCTGCTTTTTTGTTTCATAGTCGGTCATCCTTTCGCAAAAAATGACCGCCGCAACGGTTGCGAGTTGCGGCGGCAAAGCAGGGGGTCATTAACAACAGCGAATGAGGTCGCCGCCCATACATTCGCAGCAACAATCGGCACACAACAGGCCGGAACACACATCACAACCGGAACAGCCTTGGCTGCCGCCGGTGGTGCGATAACCGCCGGTGGTGCGACCCGCCATGACTTGGTTGAGCGCCTGCCGGAATTCTAGGTTACCGGGCTCCATGCGGCAGGCGGTTTGAAAATGAGTATAGGCATCTTCCAGCCACCCTTTTTTGTATAACACGCTGCCTTTGAGGAAAAACCATTCGCCGTCGCGGGCGTGGCCGGGGGTGCCGTCGAGCAGCGTTTCCGCATCCGCGAGCCGGTTGGCATAAATCATCTGACGGATGTCGTGATACCGCGAGCCACCGGCATAGCCGCCTTGCGGGTTTGTGCGGCCGGCATTTCCGGCGGCTTGGCCGCCTTTGCGCATGCGCACGATGGCGTCATAGGCTTCGTTGATTTCTTGCATTTTCTCTTCTGCCAGACCGGACAGGGGATTGTTCTGATAATTATCCGGGTGGTATTTGCGCGCGAGATTGCGATACGCGATTTTCACCTCATCATCGGTGGCGGAAGGGGATATGCCTAAAATTTCATACGGATTTTTGCTCATAGTGTTCCTCTCCGGTGATGGCCCGGCGCTGTGCGGCGGGCATCCCTAGTTCCAGAATGTTGCGTAGTATGCCGTCGAAACGGCGGATATCTAACAAATTATAGGCGGCGATACACTCCGCCAGACAGGCGTTGAGCGTTTCGCCTGCGTAGGTTTTGGTTTTGCGGATGGCGGCTTCGTCGCCGGAGGCGAGCCCTTGCGCGGTGGCATAGGGGTTATATCGCCCTTTGGCGAGGTCTTGTGCCAGGTCGTCGACGGCGTCAATGAAATAAATCCACCGTCCCAAACAATACCCAAATCGTTGCAATATGGGTCGTTGTTTTTTATCCGGAGATAGGTCGGCGGCCAAATCTTGCAACAACATTGCAAACGGCTCTGCCGCTCGGTCGAGGCTATCCGTGCCGGCTGCTTCGAGTGCTTGCTGTCGCGCCATCGCGGCGGCTATGCGCTGTTCGGCGTCCGGCCGGCGGCGTGCTGCACGGCGGTGGTGCAAGGCGGCAAGCGGTAAGCATAAGCCGGCCGCGATGCGTTTGCTGAAGCCCTCATCCTGTAAGGTGTCCCGCAGTTTATGATAAGCGAGCAAGCATTGAAGGTCGGCGGCTAAATCGGTGGCAACGGTGTTTTGACACCGCAAACAGCGTTTGGTCGGGTTGAAACTGCATCGACCGGGGCAAAAATCCGGCCCGTCGGGTTGTAGGGCCATATGCAACAGGGCCAAAAAGGTCATGTCATAACTCAGCGTCAAGCGAGCCAGAGGACCGTAGCGTTTGCCCAGCCGTCGGCACAACGTGCAATAGATGCCTTGATACTGCTCATATTCGCCCATTTTGATTTCGGGCTTGTATAGACGCACATAACCGAACATAGTCTCACCCACCTGCCAGTATCATACCGTAAAAAGGCAAACAGGATATGAAGTAATTGTAAATATTGCGCCGAAACGGCGTGCGCGGGGCGCCGGCGGGCCGGCCGCGGTTAGGGGGCTAGCACCGATTTGAGATATTGGCCGGTGTAAGAAGCGGGGCAGGCGGCCACTTCTTCCGGTGTGCCGCACACCACGAGCTCGCCGCCTTTGTCGCCGCCCTCCGGGCCGAGGTCGAGGATGTGGTCGGCGATTTTGATGACGTCCAGATTGTGCTCGATGACAACGACGGTGTTCCCCTCTTCCACCAGGCGTTGCAACACCTCAATGAGCCGCCGCACGTCGGCGGCGTGCAAGCCGGTGGTGGGCTCGTCGAGCACGTATACCGTGCGCCCGGTTGAGCGGCGGGATAGTTCGGTGGCGAGTTTGACGCGTTGCGCTTCGCCGCCGGAGAGGGTGGTGGCGGGCTGGCCGATTTGGATATATCCGAGCCCGACGTCCTGCAAGGTTTGCAGTTTGCGGGCGATTTTCGGGATGGCTGAGAAGAAGGCGACGCCCTCTTCCACCGTCATCTTCAACACGTCCGCGATGGTTTTCCCTTTGTAGTGCACCTCCAAGGTTTCGCGGTTATAGCGTGCACCGCCGCACACCTCGCAAGGCACAAAAATATCCGGCAGGAAATTCATTTCAATCTTGATGATGCCGTCCCCTTGACAGGCTTCGCAGCGCCCGCCCTTCACGTTGAAGGAGAAGCGCCCCGCGGTATAGCCGCGCATTTTCGCATCCGCGGTGGAGGCGTACAGTTCGCGGATATCATTAAACACCCCGGTGTAGGTTGCGGGGTTGGAGCGGGGGGTGCGCCCGATGGGGGATTGGTCGATGTCAATAACCTTGTCTAAATGTTCGATGCCGTCTATGGCGGCGTGTTTTCCCGGTCGGCACTTGGCACGGTTGAGTTCCTTTGCCAAGCGTTTGTACAAGATGGCGTTCACCAGAGAGGATTTGCCGGAACCGGAAACGCCGGTGACGCAGTTGAAAGCCCCCAGTTTGAACGATGCCGTGAGGTCTTTGAGGTTGTTTTCGGTTGCGCCGTGCACGGTCAGCCGATGGCCGTTGCCGTCGCGCCGCGCGGCCGGCACCGGAATGCTTTGGCGGCCGCTCAGGTATTGGCCGGTGAGCGAGTCCTCGCAGTGCAAAAGCCCGTCCACCGGACCGGAATACAGGATGTTGCCGCCGTGGATGCCGGCGCCCGGGCCGACGTCTACCACCCAGTCGGCCGCGCGTATGGTATCTTCATCGTGCTCCACGACGATGAGGGTGTTGCCGATATCCCGCAGATGGCGCAGGGTGTCCAACAGTCGCGCGTTGTCCCGTTGGTGCAGGCCGATACTGGGCTCGTCCAGCACGTACAACACCCCCATGAGATACGAGCCGATTTGCGTGGCTAGGCGAATGCGTTGGCTTTCGCCGCCGGAGAGGGTGGCCGCCCCTCGGCTCAGCGTCAGATAATTCAGCCCGACGCTGTTGAGAAATCCCAAGCGTTCCTGAATTTCTTTGAGTATGCGCTGGGCGATAAAACGGTGTTGTTCGCTCAGCGACAAGTTGTCCAAAAAAGCCATCAGGTCAGCGACCGGCAAGGCTGTGAGTTCCATAATATTGCGCCCGCCAACCGTCACCGCCAGCGCTTCGGGTTTAAGCCGTCGGCCGTGGCAGGTGGGGCATTCCACCTGGCTCATATACCCCTCTAATTCATCGCGGGCATACTCGCTGGTGGTTTCGTTGTAGCGGCGTTGCAGATTGTTGAGAATCCCTTCGAAAGCGGTGTAATGGGTTCCCTCGCCATATTCGCGGGAATAGTGTATCTTGATTTTTTCGCCTTTGGTTCCGTATAAAAGGATGTCCACGACCTCCGCCGGCAGTTCGCCGACCGGCGTGTCCAGCGAGAACCCGTAATGCGCCGCCAATCCTTCATAATACATTTGGGCGATGGTGCCGCCGGTTTTATAGTTCCACCCGCTTGCTTGGATACCCCCTTGCCGAATGGATAAGGTGGGCTCTGCCAAAATGCGTTCCGGGTCCATGGACATATAAATACCCAGACCGGTACACCGTGGACAAGCCCCCAGGGGGTTGTTGAAAGAGAACATGCGGGGGGACAGCTCCTCGACGCTGATGCCGTGGTCGGGGCAGGCGTAGTTGCGGGAGAAGGTGAGCTCTTCCCCGTCCACCACGTCCACGGTGAGCAGACCATCCGAGAGGTTGGTGGCGGTTTCGACCGAATCGGCTAAGCGACTATGGATATCCGAGCGGACAATGAGTCGGTCGACCACGATTTCAAGGGTGTGTTTTTTGTTTTTATCCAACGGAATAGACTCCGACAGGTCGTACAAAATGCCATCCACGCGTGCGCGGGCATAGCCGGCTTTACGGGCGGATTCCAGTTCTTTGACATGTTGGCCTTTGCGCTCCCGAACGATGGGTGCCAGCAGTTGTATGCGGGTGCCTTCCGGCAGTTCCAACACTTTATCCACGATTTCGTCGACGGTCTGCTGGCGTATCTCCCGCCCGCAAACCGGGCAATGCGGGATGCCGATGCGGGCATACAAAAGCCGCAAATAGTCGTATATTTCGGTGACGGTGCCCACCGTCGAGCGGGGGTTGTGCGAGGTGGTTTTCTGGTCGATGGAAATAGCGGGAGAGAGTCCTTCAATGTAATCCACGTCCGGTTTATCCATCTGCCCTAAAAACTGCCGTGCATACGAGGAAAGGCTTTCGACATAGCGGCGCTGTCCCTCGGCGTATATCGTGTCAAACGCCAGTGAGGATTTGCCGGAACCGGACAGGCCGGTGAACACAATCAGTTTATCCCGCGGTAGTTCCACGTCGACGTTTTTGAGGTTGTGCGCGCGGGCGCCTTTGACGATGAGTTTATTTTGGGACATGGGTTTACTCCTTTCCGCCGTTTTGCAGTTCCCGTATACGGTCACGCAGGATAGCGGCGTGTTCAAATTCCAAAAGACGGGAGGCGTTTTGCATTTCTTTGGTCAGTTGGCGTATGCGTATTTCTCGCTCGGCCTTGGTCAGCGGCATCCCCTTGGTGTTGCGAGCTTTGGTTGGCGTGGCAGAGATTTCCAAAACGTCCCGCACGCCTTTGCGAATGGTTTGTGGGACGATGCCGTTTTTCTCATTATAGGCGTGCTGTATCTGCCGCCGTCGCTCGGTTTCCCGAATGGCCATTTCCATGGAGGGGGTGACGCAATCTGCGTACATAATCACTTGTCCGTCGGCGTTGCGCGCGGCGCGGCCGATGGTTTGGATGAGGGAGGTTTCGGAGCGCAAAAAGCCCTCCTTGTCCGCATCCAAAATGGCGACCAGGGACACTTCGGGAATGTCCAAGCCCTCGCGCAACAAGTTGATGCCGACCAGCACGTCAAATTCACCCAGCCGCAAATCACGGATGATTTCCATGCGTTCCATGGTGTCGATGTCGTGGTGCATATACCGCACCCGCACACCGTTTGTATCCAGATAAGCGGTTAAATCCTCCGCCATTTTTTTGGTGAGAGTGGTGACCAGCACGCGTTCTTGGCGGGCGGCGCGCAGACGAATTTCTTCCATCAGGTCGTCTATTTGGCCGTCTATCGGGCGCACGGAAATCGACGGGTCCAGCAGACCGGTCGGCCGGATGACCTGTTCCACGATGCGGGCGCTGCGGTCACGTTCCAGTTGTCCCGGGGTGGCGGAGACGAACACGACCTGATGTATATGGTTGTAAAATTCGTCAAAATTGAGCGGGCGATTATCGTACGCGCTCGGCAGACGGAACCCGTAGTCGACGAGGTTCTTTTTGCGCGCGTGGTCGCCACCGAACATGCCGCGCACCTGCGGCAAGGTGACGTGCGATTCGTCTACAAACAGCACAAAATCGTCCGGGAAATAATCCAACAACGTGCACGGCATGCTGCCGGCGGGGCGACCGCCCAGCACGCGGGAATAGTTTTCGATGCCTTTGCACATGCCGACCTCTTGCAACATTTCCATATCGTAGGTGGTGCGTTGGCGGATACGTTGGGCTTCCAGCAGTTTCCCCTCGGATTCAAAATATTTTACCTGCTGTTCCATTTCTGCTTCAATTTCTTGTATGGCGTGCAGCATTTTATCCTGCGGGACGATGTAGTGGCTTGCAGGGTAGATGGCCACGTGGTTGACCACGCGTTTCATTTCGCCGGTGAGCGGGTTTATCTCGCTGATACGGTCGATTTCATCCCCAAAGAACTCTACGCGGAACAGCGTTTCGCCTGCATAGGCCGGGAAAATCTCCACCACGTCCCCGCGTACGCGAAACTTATTGCGCGCGGGCTGCACGTCGTTGCGTTCGTATTGCAATTCTACCAGCTTTTTCAGCAGTTCATCCCGTGGTTTTTGCATGCCGGTGCGCAGCGAGATGACCATGCTGCGATAGTCAATCGGGTCACCAAGGGAATAGATGCAGGAGACGCTCGCCACGATGATGACGTCCCGCCGTTCGGACAAGGCAGAGGTGGCGGAGTGGCGCAGACGGTCGATTTCGTCGTTGATGGCGGAATCTTTTTCAATGTAGGTGTCGGTGGAGGGGATGTAGGCCTCCGGTTGATAGTAATCGTAATAAGAAACAAAATATTCCACCGCATTTTCAGGGAAAAACTCCCTAAACTCCGAGCAGAGTTGTGCGGCGAGGGTTTTATTGTGAGCGAGAACAAGTGTCGGGCGGTTGACTTTTTCGATAATATTCGCCATAGTAAAGGTTTTACCCGAACCGGTGACGCCGAGAAGGGTTTGCTCGCGGTTGCCCGCGTTGATGCTCTGCACCAGCGCTTGAATGGCCTCCGGCTGGTCGCCTGTAGGGGCGTATTCGGCGTGTAATATAAACTTGTCCATGAACAGCCCCTCCTTTTCGGCGCGTCGAATGTATGTTTGTTTGCTCCGTTTAGTGTAGCATATATTTGAGAAAAATAAAAGTCTTTGTGGGTATTTTCTGCAAAAAAACCATAAAAATTCCCTGTCGGAATTTTGGTTTTGCTTGCATTTAAGCAACGGCTGTGCTATTCTGTATGATATATAGTAGTAAAGCAGTAAAGCGAATCGGTCTTTTGGCCGAGAGGGGAATGGAAAATGCGTATTGTAATAAAAGTGGGGACGTCCACATTGGCGCACGCGACCGGTTTGTTAAACATACGCCGGGTGGAGAATTTGTGCGCGGTCATGAGTGATTTAAAAAACGCCGGCCACCAGGTGATATTGGTCACCTCGGGCGCCATTGGCATGGGCGTGGGGAAATTATCCTTGCCCGCACGTCCGTCGGATATTCCCGGCAAACAGGCGGCGGCGGCAGTCGGCCAATGCGAACTAATGTATACATACGATAAATTGTTCACCGAGCACAACCATACAGTGGCGCAGATTTTGTTGACCGGCTCCGACCTGCGGTGCGATGACCGCCGACAGAATTTCCAAAACACGCTGTTTCGGTTGCTGGAACTCGGCGCATTACCTATTATCAACGAAAACGACACGATTGCCACAGAGGAAATCGTTATCGGAGATAATGATACGCTCGGCGCTATCGTAGCCACCAACGCGCAGGCGGATTTGCTGATATTGTTGTCGGACATCGACGGCCTCTACACCGCCGACCCGCACACCGACGCGTCCGCGCAGTTGTTGCAGCGAGTGGAGGAAATCACGCCGGACATTGAAGCGATGACCGGCGGTGCGGGCAGTAAGCTCGGCACCGGTGGCATGCACACGAAATTGCATGCGGCGCGCCTGGCCATGGAGGCGGGCATCCCGATGGTGATTGCCAACGGCCAAGAGCCGTCCATTCTATATGATATTGTTGCGGGCAAGCCGGTGGGCACTCGCTTTGTGTCGAAGGGGGCCAAGGGATGACCACGCAAGAGATTTTACAAACGGCTAAGGCGGCTAGTGTCGCTCTATCTACCTTGACCACCGACCAAAAGAATAACGCCTTGTTAGCTATGGCGGACGCGTTGGAGGCAGCTGCGCCGGCGGTGCTGGCGGCAAACGGCCTGGACGTGGAAGCGGCCCGCGGGAGCATTTCTTCGGTGATGGTGGACCGTCTTGCGCTGAATGAAGCGCGTATTGCCGCGATGGCGCAGGGTATTCGCGAGGTGGCGGCTTTGCCTGACCCGGTGGGGCGTGTGCTGGATACGTTTGTGCGTCCGGATGGGTTGTCCATTCGCAAAGTGGCGGTGCCGGTGGGCGTGGTGGCGATTATTTACGAGAGCCGCCCGAACGTCACCAGCGACGCCGCCGCACTGACCATTAAATCTGGCAACGTATGCGTGTTGCGCGGCGGCAAAGAGGCGTATCGCAGTGCCGCCGCGATTGTAGCCGCTATGCGGCAAGGATTGCAGCAGGCGGGGCTGTCTCCGGATATGTTGCATTTAATAGAAGACACCAGCCGTGCCAGCGCCACGGAGTTGATGCAGGCGGAAGGACTGGTGGATTTGCTGATACCGCGCGGCGGCGCAGGGCTGATTCGGGCGTGTGTAGAAAACGCCACCGTGCCCTGCATCCAAACCGGCACCGGCATCTGCCATATTTATGTGGATAAAGAAGCGGACCTCGCTATGGCGTTGGATATTATGGATAATGCCAAAATGAGCCGTCCATCGGTGTGCAATGCCGCCGAGGTGTGTCTGGTGCACGAGGCGGTTGCCGCGGACTTTTTACCGCGGTTGCACGCGCGCTTAACCGACATTTCGCGGGAACATACCGCCGAGTTGCGGCTGGATAGCCGGGCGGCGGCGATTATTCCGGGCGTGCCGGCGGGCGAGGTGGATTTTGACACGGAGTTTTTAGACTATACGCTGGCTGTCGGGGTGGTCGCGGATGTCGAACAGGCGATTACCCACATTGCGGCGCATTCCACCCATCATAGTGAGGCTATCGTCACACAGAATGAAGCCGTGGCGGCGCGATTCACCGCGGCTGTGGATAGCGCGGCGGTGTACGTCAATGCGTCCACCCGTTTTACCGACGGCGGCGAGTTCGGTCTTGGATGTGAGATGGGTATTTCCACGCAGAAATTGCACGCGCGCGGGCCGATGGGATTGGCCGAACTGACAACCTATAAATACATTATTACCGGAAACGGACATACGAGAGGATGAGCAAGATGACCGTAGGGTTTATCGGCACCGGAAACATGGGCGGTGCGCTGGCGAAGGCGGTGACCAAAACGCTTGGCGGCGCAAACGTATTGTTGACGGACCGCGATGCAGACAAGGCATCCGCCCTAGCTAAAAAACTTGGTGCAACCGCCGTGGACACCGCGCAGGTGGCCACACAGAGCGATTATATTTTCCTGGGTGTTAAGCCCCAGATGATGGCGGAAATGTTGGGTGAGATTGCTCCGCTTTTGGCGGCACGCCGTACATCGGCGGTGCTGATTTCGATGGCGGCAGGTTTGTCTTTGGCGGCCATTCGAGAGATGGTGGGCTTTGCGTGCTCGATTATACGTATCATGCCCAATACGCCGGTGGCTGTCGGGCAGGGCATGGTGCTGTATTGTGCCACACCGGAAACCGATGCCACGCAGATGGATGCTTTCCAACAGATGATGCAGGCGGCTGGTCGCTTGGGTGAGATGGAAGAGCGGCTCATCGATGCCGCCAGTGCGGTGTCGGGTTGCGGTCCTGCGTTTGTGTATTTGTTTATTGAAGCGTTGGCGGATGGCGGCGTCAAGTGCGGTCTGCCTCGGCAGATGGCGTTGGATTATGCCGCCCAAACCGTGTTGGGTGCCGCGCAGATGGTGCTCGAAACCGGAGAGCATCCCGGTTGTCTGAAAGACGCCGTGTGCAGCCCCGGCGGCACCACGATTGCCGGCGTCCACGCGCTAGAATGTGGTGGATTCCGCAGTTTGGCGATGGACGCGGTGGAGGCGGCTTATGCCCGCACGTTGGAGCTCGCCAAGTAACACCGCGCCACGAAAAAAGAACAAAGAAAAGCCCGATTCGCGGCACACCTAAAACGGTGCCCGAACCGGGCTTTTTTGCTTATAAAACGGAATCCAAATACGCCAAATCTTCCTCGGTGGTTGCCCAACTGGTGGCAAAACGCACAACGGTATGTGTGTCGTCCGCCTTTTCCCATACGCTGAACCCGATAAGCGGTTGCAGACGTTGCAAGACGCTGTTTTCCAGGCATATAAACTGCTGGTTTGTGTCGGTTTCCGGACGGAACGTGTATTGCTTACGGCGGAAAATGTCTTTCATTTTCTCCGCCATGTCAATCGCGTGCCGCGAAATGGTGAAATACAAATCATCGGTAAACAGCGCGTCGAATTGCACCCCAAACAGACGCCCTTTGGCTAACAAAGCCCCCTGCTGTTTAACGGCACTGAGCATATATTCGGGCATCCGTCCTTTGCGGAACACCACCGCCTCGCCGCACAAGGCGCCGACTTTGGTGCCGCCGATAGAAAACACATCGCACAATTCGGCCACCATCGCGGGGGTCACGTCGGTGTGGTGGCTCATCAGCCCATATCCCAACCGCGCGCCATCCATGAAGAGGGGGATGTTTGCGCGGCGGCAGACGGCGGACAACGCTCGTAATTCATCGGCGGTATACAGCGTGCCATATTCGGTGGGGTGGGATATATACACCATGCCCGGCGCCACGCAGTGCGGCCAGGTTTGGTCGGCGTAAAACGCCTCCAAATAGGCCTCTACTTCGGCGGCGTCCAATTTACCATCGTGTGCCGGCAACGGCAACACCTTGTGGCCTGTGTATTCGATGGCGCCTGATTCGTGCACCGCGATGTGGCCGCTTTGCGCGCAAATAACACCTTGCACAGGGGAGAGCAACGTGCGGATAACCACCGCATTGGTTTGTGTGCCACCGGTGAGAAACCACACGTCCGCGTCAGGGCAATCAAACGCCGTGCGGATTTTTTCTTTGGCAGTTTGGCAGTAAACGTCCTCGCCATAGCCGGGTTGGGTGTCGAGGTTGGTGTCCACGAGGCGTTGCAAAACCGTGGGGTGCGCCCCCTGTAAATAATCACAAGCGAAGGATATCATATGTGTAATCTCCTTTTTAGATGGGATATATAGGGCACGCCTCTACGCGGTAGATGGGCAACCCTTGGTCGATGAATCGTTGTTCATATTCCGTGATGATGTTGTCAGGGAATTCGTCGGCATGCAGGTCGAGGGACACACTGTCCAGTCGATATCCCGTTTGGGAAAATTGCTCCAAGGAAAACTGAAAAAAACCGCGGTCGTCGGTTTTTTGAATGATAGAGCCGCCGGGAGCGAGCAGCGAACGGTATAGCATGAGAAAATGCGCGTGGGTGAGTCGGTGGGTGGCGTGCCGCTTTTTGGGAAAGGGCGTGGAGAAATTGAGATATATCCGACGCACCCGCCCGGGCAGAAGCAACCGTCCCAGGTATTCCGCATCCCCCCAAACAAACAGGATGTTATCCAGTCCGGCATCCTTGGCGGCTTCGGCGGCGGAAACGAGCACGTTGCTGTATTTTTCCACCGCGATAAAAAACACGTCGGGATGCCGCGCGGCCATTTCGCAGATGAAGCCGCCCTTGCCGCATCCAATTTCTAATTCTATCGGCCGGTCGGTTTCCGGCAAACAAGCGGGCATCTGCGCGGTTGCCGGTTGTGTTGCGTCAAAACG
>JAFPCP010000003.1 GCA_017423825.1 Clostridia bacterium
ACGCTGCCGGGATAGCGGACGGTCATCGCCAGCATCTTGTTCCAGAACCGAATTTTCTTCACCTGGGCAGCCCGTTTTTTGGGGTCATCCGGCAGAGCGTCCAGCGGGAAAATATCGATGAAAATACCTTGGTTAAACGGGAATTTCCCTTTCTCGCTCATCAGGATGCCGGTGGTGTTGCTGTTGCGTAACTGGGCGATGCCACGGCTGTATTTTTTATCATTATAGGAAGTTTGGAAAAAATATGGTTCCGCAAAGGCGGTGGGGGCGATCTGCAACAATTTATCATAGTCCTCGCGCAACATCACCACGTCAATATCGTCATCCCAAGGGATGTATCCTTTGTGGCGAATCGCGCCCAGCAGAGTGCCGCCGGCGGCGAAATAGCGCAGATTGTGCTGTTTACACACCTCTTGGAAGCGCGCCAACAAATCCAACTGCACAGACCAGATTTTTTTCATTTCCGTGGGAACGACATAGCCGCACCGCTCCTCTTCTTGACAAAATTCCTTATCAAATTCCATACCGACACTCCTTACGTGTTCTTTTTGAATTTACTCAGTAAGATTTTTTTACATTCCAGCCAAGCCGGGTCGCGGGTGACGATAAGCAGAACAGCGTATGTCGCGACGCCGACGGCTACTTGCACGAGGGTTTTTTCCATGCCGGGGGGTAACACGCGCCCGATCAAGAAAGTGGGCACAAACATGGCCAAGGCGAGCGCTGCGTAGCGCAAGGCCTGTTTGAGCACGGTTGCAATGGAGATGAATTTCCGAGAATAGGATAGATACAATGCGGAGATGAGTAATTCCGCCACTACCGAAGCGATGACGGCGCCGTATCCTTTCAGCAACCGAATAAGCACGAGATTGAGCACCACGTTGCAAACCGCGCCCGCAATGATGGCGTTGTTACTTCGCGCGCGTTGGCCGCTGGGTGTCAGATACAGCGAGCCGAGCACGTTGCTCGTGCCAATGATAAACAGCAGCGGGGCAAACATCATAAGCATGAGAGCCACCTGGTCGTATCCCGGCCCAAAGAACCACGGCACAAAGCCATCTGCGCAGGCAATCAGGCCGGCTGCCAGCGGCATGGAAATCATGAACATGAAACGGAAGGTGTTCTGTATGTGGCCGCGTATTTCCTCTTCTTTGTTTTTGCCGAACAGATAGGACGTACGCACGCCCACCACGACATTTAGCGAGGTGATAACGGTCATGAGCATGTTGACGATTTTATGCGCCTGCTCATAATAGCCGTTTTGGTTCATGTCTTTTGTGATCACGCCGATCATGGTGCGGTCCAGCACGGTGTATACCGAAGTCGCGATGGTCGGCACGAAATAAATCAGCGTCTCTTTAATATGCCGGTGGAAGGACAGGCGGCGCCAAGAAACCCGCACAAGCCATGCCCGCAACTGAGACCACATAACGAGGTTCGCCAGCAGGGTGCCACCGGTATGGATGAGGATGTACAGCAACAAGTCGTTTTCGGTTTTTACAAACAGGAAAATGCAAATGGTGCTGATGATTTTAACCGCGAAATTGCGTATCGTTAACGCCTTGAAATTTTCCAGTGCTTGGAAAAACCAACTGCAATCCACCCCGACGGTGAGAATCACAATGCCGGAGGCCAGATAAATCCGCATATCGCTGCCGGTTAATAGGATAAACCCTAAATACAGCAAGAAACAAACGGCGGTGGATACAAGTCGGATGATGGACAACTCCCAAAACAATTTAGAAGCCCGTCGTTTGCTGTCCCGTACACGGGAGACTTCGCGAATTCCGTAGGAGCTAAGCCCCAACGCCGCCATGAGGGAGAAATACGTGGCAATGGAGTTGGCATAGCTGTACATGCCCACGCCATCCGCTTGCAATATCCGCGAGATGTACGGCGTGGTAATGAAAGGAATCAGCAACACGAAAATCTGGAAGCTGACGTTGTATATATAATTTTTCTTGATGTTACTTCCCATAAAAAAACGCTCCATTTGGCCCGGTCATACACAGTGGGCACACAGTTGATAAACGTCGTTAATGGAATATAGACCGATAGGGTAAAATTTCCTCCGTTCCGAGGAACACCAGACTATACACGCACAAGAATCCAAGCACGGCAATAAGCCCCCATTGGATGATGCGGCGGTCGCCTAACCGATTGCTGTATTGCTCGACAGCCAACGGCAGACTGAGCAGTTGCCAGAAGGTGAACAATCGCAGAATGCGGTAGGTGGCGGGCAGAATGGAATCAAACAAACATATGGCCACCGCTAAAAACTGAATGATGATGAGAATGTCCAGCGCACAGGTATTAGCCCGACGGCGCGTGAACAACAAAAACGCGAGCAACGCGATGTTGACCAACGTGCGCAACATACCGATGGTCGGTTGGGTAAAGATGGCGTATTCGATGTAATACACCAACCGCTCGGGCAGGAACAGGCGCAACAGAGTGGTGCTGGAATGGCACAACACCAGCAACAGCGCCACGCCAATCGTCAGCAAAACCAGCAAGCGTTCAAGCGGGATATAATCCAGCGCTATCACCAGCACCAGCACGGCTAAAAATATCAGCATGGACTGGTGGAGGGTGGAACAAAACAAGGCTAGCAATGCAAAGGAAATCCATTGTTTTTGTCGTAAAAACCGATAGCCGCACAGCAAAATGGCCGCGGCCATTGCCTGGCGCAAGTTGTTCAACGAAACAAAGTATTCCCCGGTAATCAATAAAGTAACAATGCAGAAAGGCAAATCTTCTGCGTTTTCATAAAAGGCTAAGAACACAAAGCCGATAAACACGGCGGATGTGGTGACAAAAATCCATTGTGGATTGGACGTGAAGGCCCCTACCAGGCGATTAAACCAATAAAATCCGATTTCGTAATAGGTGCGCTCGCCATCCAAGATTTCCAGGAAGCGAGGGGTGTAAGTAAAATAATAGTCGGTGCCGATCCCTTCGCGCAGGGCGGAGATAAGAAACAGCGGCAAAGCGGCCAGTAAAAAGGCGAACCTCTGTTGCAGCCGGCTTTTCTGGATAATCAGACCGCCTGCCTGTTTTCGGCAAACAAAGCGGTCGGCAAGTGCCGGAGTGCGGCGCGCGCACAGCCACACCAGCCCATATGTTAGGGCAAACCCGATGAGGTATATCACCGTTGTATCTCCCTTCTCCTTTTTGTGGGGTTGCCGGGCTTATTTTTTCAAAGCAAATAACACCCGGTTTTTCAGTTGCCGTGCACGCAGACGCCATTTTTGTTTTGTGGTTTGCTCGGTGTTGCGCACCGGCAAAACACCTACGTGCAGCCCGTGATGCAGCACAAACACATTCAACAAGCGTTCCGACAAAAAGCCGTACAAACGTTGTTCGTAGGGCGTATATCCGGTCATGTCCACGTGTTTTTCCAGTTCAAACAGCACGGCAAACAACCAGGCGCAGTAAGCATCAAAAACAGCCGCCGGCGCGATGAGCATGTTGAACAAATGTAAACGGTTGCCGGCCATCACACGGTCATACGCGGGCAACACGGCCGGATCGATGCTCTCCACCGCTTGGCGCAGCAACACGAGGTCTTTCTCGTGGCCGCTGTGCAGGCTGAATTCTTCGTAAGCGGATTCGCGCAAATAAGCGGGGCGAGGCAGCAGAATGTCGTGCTCTTGCAAAAGATGCTGGATTTGCTGTTCGCTTATGCGCTGCCCTTTGTACATGAAATAGCGGCGATAATGCACCAGCCCTTTGTAAGAGTCGGGGCAATTTTTCCATATCCAATACAAGCCGGTGAGTTCGCAAAAATGCGGGTTTTTGTCGGAAATGTTATCTCCGGTGTTATCTTTCTGATACGGCAAATCTTTGCCCCCCGCAGCTCCGACATGCAGGGGTATATACCCGGGCATCTCTTGCACCGCAAATTCTTTATGAGCGGCGATGTAAAGAGCCATTATATCATCTCCTCATAACGCGTTTGCATATAGTGTGCAGCCACCTGCACGTCATAACCGCAATCTATAATTTCCTGTGTCGTGTTGCGTCGCGGTTGATCGGCGGCCGCAATCACCTGTTCGGCCCATGCCCGCGGGCTTTCATCCAGCGGGATGTACTGCGCGAGATCCGGCAGCGGCAGTTCCGGCGTCACGCCCGTGGAGGTCACCACCGGCAGGCCAGTCGCTTGGGCTTCCACCCCGACGACAGGTAATCCCTCAAAAAAGGAGGGAAGCAAAAACACGTCAAACGCATTCAT
>JAFPCP010000011.1 GCA_017423825.1 Clostridia bacterium
CAGTGGAACAGTGAGAAAAGAATGGTGCTGGCGGCGGTGTGCCACGTCCAGCCGTTTTCTACCAGAATTTGGTGCAACCGAGCGGTGTCGCTGATGTCGGTTAAACTGCCTTGCGCGAGATAGATGGTCAGCGTGAGCGGCAGCACGATTTCGTTGGCGGGAAACCCGAGGATAAAAGCGAGCAAGATGGCACCGTCGAGCCCCAGCCACCCCGCGGGCGCATCCAGCAGAGCGGCGCCGTGCGCGAGTAGACTTTGTCCGCCGATAGAGACGTTTGCCAACAGCCAAATAAGCAACCCGGCGGGTGCGGCGACCGCCGCCGCGCGCCCGAGCACGAACAGCGTACGTTCCCATAACGAGCGCACGATGACCTGGCCGATTTGCGGGCGCCGATACGGGGGCAGTTCCAGCACGTAGGAGGAGGGGGTGCCACGCAACAGGGTGGCGGCCAACAAACGGGTGATGCCGAACGTTGCTAAGACGCCCAACAAAACCACCGCCGTGAGCAACAAGGCAGCGGTTCCGCTCCCGCCGGCGCCGACAAAAAACAACGTGATGAGAGTGAGCAGAGTGGGGAATCGTCCGTTGCAAGGCACAAAACTGTTGGTGAGAATGGCCAGCAGCCGTTCCCGCGGGGAATCAATGATGCGACACCCGACTACACCCGCCGCATTGCATCCAAAACCCATGCACATGGTGAGCGCTTGTTTGCCACAGGCGCGGCAACGATGGAAGGGCCGGTCGAGGTTATACGCAATACGGGGCAAAAATCCCGCGTCTTCCAATAGGGTGAACAGCGGGAAAAAGATGGCCATGGGCGGCAGCATGACGGACACCACCCAGGCGAGCACGCGATAGGCGCCCAGCACCAGTGCACCATGCAACCATTCCGGCGCGCCCCAGTGGTGGAACAGGGCGGTGAGTTGCTCTTGTCCCCAGAACAATGCGATGGAGAGATAATGAGAGGGGATGTTCGCACCTTGGATGGTCAGCCAGAAAACAAAAGCGAGCAACAACAGCATGAGAGGATAGCCATACCGTCGGCTGGTGACCAACCGGTCTATGCGGCGTTGCGCGGGTGGGCGTTTTTGGTTGGGGATGGTGACAACGCCTTCGCACAATGCGTGGGCTTTTTTGACAATGGCGGTCACTAGACAATCCTGCCAGGCGTCGCCGATGAGTCCTTGTTCTGCGAGCACTTGTCGCTGTTGCGTGATGGCTGTTTCCAATGTCGCATCTGCCTTGAAACTAGGTGGTAACTGCCGGTATAGTTCGGCGTCGTTGGCGGCGGTGACAGGATCCAGCAATCGCAGAGAAAGCCAGCGACCGTCAAAATGACCGCACGTGTGTTCTTCGACGAGCGGTTGCACGTGGGCAATCGCTTGTTCCACGGCCGGCGGATACACAATGGGCGTTGCCGGTGTGCTGTGCCCGTCCATTACGCGGTCCAGTGTGTGGAGGAGAGATTGCAAGGTTTTCTTTTTGCGGGCTATGGTGCGTACAACCGGGATTCCAAGCCGTTTTTCTAATTCGGGGAGGTTGATATGTATTTGTCGGCGGTGCGCCTCGTCCATCAAATTGACGCAAAGAATCACCGGCACCCCGGTTTCCATGGTTTGCAAAGCGAGGTTGAGATTGCGTTCCAGACAGGTGGCGTCGCACACCACCACCACGGCATCCGGCTTTTCAAAACAGATGAAATCACGGGCGATTTCCTCTTCGGCGGAATGCGCGAGCAGCGAATAGGTGCCGGGGATATCCACCAGCAGATAGTCATACCGGTTGGTGGAACAGCGGCCTTGTGCGTTGGCCACGGTCTTACCGGGCCAGTTGCCGGTGTGTTGATGCAGCCCGGTCAAGGCGTTGAAAACGGTGCTTTTCCCGACGTTCGGGTTACCGGCCAAAGCGATAACGCGCGTATTGGCGGTCTGGGCATGCAGCGATAGGCCTGTGTCGACCGCGCCACGGCCCACGGAATGGTTGGTTAGCCCCATGGGGCATCCTCCCTTTCGTTGATTGGTATCACTTGTATGTGCGCGGCGTCCTCCTGGCGGATGGCCATGACAGCTTGGCGTATGCGATAGGCCGTGGGGTCGCCTCCGGGGCTGCGCCCGATACATTCCACACAGGTGCCGGGAATGAGACCAATATCCAACAACCGCCGGCGCATACTCCCGTCGGTGTATAAGCAAAAAACCTGCGCACATTCGCCCGGTTGCAAGGCACATAGGGGGATGGTATGTGTCATGTCGTTTTCTCCCTTCTTTTTTATTCTCATTGTCAGCCTATGCGTTGTTGTTTCGGGTGGTGACACCTTCTGCTTTTGTGGGTGGTTTCATAAAACAGAAAAACCGGGCATCCTTTCACACGAAAGGATGCCCGGTTTTATGTAGATAACAGGAACGATTATACAGCGCCTTGGGCCATCATAGCCTGGGCTACCTTTTCGAAACCGGCAATATTGGCACCAGCAACCAGGTCGCCTTCCATGCCGTATTTTTTAGCGGCTTCATAGGAGTTTTTGAAGATGTCGGTCATGATTTGTTTCAGTTTGGCGTCGACCTCTTCGGCTGTCCAGTTGTAGCGCATGGAGTTTTGGCTCATTTCCAATCCAGAAACCGCCACGCCGCCAGCGTTGACCGCCTTGGACGGGGCGATGATGACGCCGTTCGCTTTCAGGTAGGCCACAGCTTCGTTGGTGGTGGGCATGTTGGAGACTTCAACATAGTATTTGATGCCGTTGGCAACAATCTGTTTGGCTTCTTCCATGCCAACCTCGTTTTGCGTTGCGCAGGGCATGATGATGTCTGCTTTGGTGTTCCAGGGTTTCTGTCCCTCAAAATAAGGCACACCGAACTTGTCGGCATAATCTTTAACTTTATCGCGACCGGAAGCGCGCATTTCCAGCATAAAGTTCAGCTTCTCTTCTGTAACAACGCCGTCTTCGTCGTAGACGTAGCCGTCCGGGCCGGAGATGGTGACCACCTTGCCGCCGAGTTCGGCCACCTTCGTCGCGGTGCCCCAAGCCACGTTGCCGAAGCCGGAGATGGCGAAGGTTTTGCTCGCGATGTTGTCGCCGAAGGATTTGAGCATCTCGTTGGTATAATACACAGCGCCGAAACCGGTGGCCTCGGGACGGATGAGAGAGCCGCCGAAGGAAAGACCTTTTCCGGTGAGCACGCCCTCATAGCGATTGACCAGGCGTTTGTATTGACCGAAGAGATAGCCGACTTCACGCGCACCTACGCCGATATCACCGGCGGGCACGTCGGTGTCGGGGCCGATGTGGCGGAACAGCTCGGTCATGAAGCTCTGGCAGAAAGCCATGATTTCGCGGTCGGATTTGCCGCGCGGGTCAAAGTCGGAGCCACCCTTGCCGCCGCCCATCGGCAGGCCGGTGAGGGAGTTTTTGAAGGTTTGCTCAAAACCTAAGAATTTGATGATGCTCAGATTAACGGAAGGATGAAAGCGCAAGCCGCCCTTGTAGGGGCCGATGGCGCTGTTGAATTGCACACGATAGCCGCGGTTGACCTGCGTTTTGCCATTGTCGTCTACCCAGGGAACCCGGAACAGCACACAGCGCTCCGGCTCTACCAAGCGTTCCAGCAAACTGGCCTTTTCATAGGCCGGGTTCGCTTCAATCACCGGACGGAGAGATTCCAACACCTCTTCGGCAGTTTGCAGAAATTCTTTCTGCTCGCTGTATCGATTTTTCAGTTCATCCAATACACGGTCGACATAAGACATAATACCAGCACTCCTTTTGTAATTGCTCTGCTCGAAGGGTGTCTTGATTCCCTACGATAATACTTTATTATAGCAGAAAACGTATCATTTGCAAGAAAATGTTTACAATTTATTGAAGATTTTTTTCAAAGAAGGCAGAAAGACAGCGGATTTTGCCGTTTCGAGCGTACGGAATGGGATTAAAAAACGCCCCCTCCACACGGAACAACAAAAAAAGCCCAAAACGCCCTTTGGAACGAACAAAGCGTCCAATAAATGGAAAGAATATTGGTCATGTTTAACAATAGTTTTCTTGTTTTTTGTTGGATTATATAAAAAATTTTTTTGATGGTTTTATTGATTGACGAATGATGCCAAAAATGCTAAAATACGAGCGTACTGGTATTGGGTAAATTGTGCGTTTTCGTGCAGTTATATCCTGCCGTTGCACAATTTTCACGACAGTTTGATTTGTTTGATGAATGAACTGTTAAAATCCTTAGCAAAGAAAGGGAGATTTGCATGATGAATAAACGTTTGTTATCCGTCATCGTATCGATAGCATTGTTGCTGAGCAGCGTCAGTGTTACCGGTGTGTTGATGGCATCGGCAAATGGGGGTTCTGCGACTGTTACGCCCTTAACCAGCGGAAACATCGCCACCACATTGCCGACGAACAACTTGCTGGCCACTGCCACGAAGTTGAGTAACAGCACGCGTATGCAATCGGGTGAAGACACGGTGGGGCGTCTGTATGACGGTCTCATTAAAACTCTGAACTCGGATACGGCGAGCGTTACCAGTTTCCACACCAACGTGGGCATTGGTACGGCGGTTGACCGCGACGGCAATCGCGTTGCCAAGACCGGTGGCACAACCACGATTGGTTTTCAATTGAGTGAGAAAATGACCATTAAGCAATTGGTCATCGCCGGCAATCCCGGCGCAAATAGCAATTATCGCATTTATAACGACACCACTTATGCGAATGCGTATGCGGCGGCAGGCGACACGTTTAACGGCGCATATTTTGACGAGTGCAACGTCTTGTATTGTGAGATTTACATAGCGAACGAAGCGTCAAAGTTGTATGACGATGCCTCGCTTGTCTACGTATACGACAACACGACCGACCCGCAGTTGGCCGAACTCATCACGTTGGCGACACCCGTGGATGGCCAATTTGTCGGTTTCAAATTGGCGTCGGGTTATTGGTTTAGACGTTTGTCTGAGTTGGGCGTATATGGCTCGGAAATCGAGCAGACCGGTCCGGTTATCACGCTGAAACCCAGCAACATTGCGACCAAACTGCCGAGCGAAAACTTGTTGGCCACGGCTGTGAAGTTGAGCAGTAGCACCACTATGTCGTCCGCAGAAAGCAGCTTGGCAAATCTGTATGACGGGTTGATTCACACCTTGAATTCAGACACCGATGCGCATGCCACTTTCTACAACAAGATAGGTACCGGTACGGCGGTTGACCGCAACGGCAATCGCGTTGCCAAGACCGGCGGCACAACCACGATTGGCTTTAAGCTGAGCGAAAAGATGACCATTAAGCAATTTGTCATCGCCGGTCGCCCGAACAGCAATGACAATATGTCCATAAACAGTAGCACCGATTACGCGAATGCGTATACGGCGGCAGGCGATACGTTTGCGTCTCCCACCTATTTTGATGACCGCAATGTGCGCTATTGTGAGATATACATATCCAACGACGAGTCGAAATTGTATGATGCTGCCTCGTTGGCTTACGTGTATGACAACACGATTGAACCGCAGCTGGCCGAGCTTATTACCTTACCGACCCCGGTGGATGGACAGTTTGTCGGCTTCAAGATGTCGTCGGGTTATTACTTTACACGTTTGTCTGAACTGGGCGTATACGGCTCGGAAATCGAGCAGACCGGTCCGGTCATCACTTTGACGCCGAGAAACATCGCCACCAAACTGCCTGAAACGAACCTGCTTATCAGCGCCAAGTTGGAAAAAGGTAAAATCGGCAGCGGTCTTTACAGCGGACTGAGCGATGGATTAATTTATCCGTTAAACAGCACGACCGCCGGTGCATGCGGTTTCTACCGTGAGCAGTCTACCTACACGAAGATAGATGGTACGGTGTTGGATATTCCGAAGATTGACGGTATGGCTCAGTTGAGTTTCCGCTTGGAAAACGAAGCTACGATTCGTCAGTTCCTCATTGCCGGCGATGAAACGCGCCCGGACAACTGGGTGTTACACAACTCGGATGGAACCAAGACCTATTTTGACAATCGCAATATTCTGTATTTTGAAATCTACGTTGCAGACACAGCCGAAGAGTTGTATACGACGGATACGCTGGTGTTCTCTTATGACAACTCGACCGAGCCGATTCTGGCCATGCTCATCACGCTGGACCAGGCGGTACATGGCCGATATGTCGGCTTCAAGGTGTCCACCGGCGCTTATGGCTGGAACGTCTACTCAGAACTCGGTGTGTATGGTGATATGGAAATGGCGCCTGCCTTCCCGTATGACGCCTTCACCGACAAGAACACGATGGATACGCTTGTTAACGGGCAGGAAAACTTGTTGTTGGGCGACAAGGTTGCCGGCAAACCGGCGGACTATTTGCCCCCTTCCGGCGTGGCCTCCTTTACCAATCCGCAGTATATGACGGATGATAAATTGGGCTTTGGCGCTACGGAGGAACTGCAAGAGGCGGTGTATGGCAACTCGGATGGCAACTCCACCTTCTATTACGACTTGCGTGGCGAAGCGAATTTGACCAACTTGCTGTTTGCCAACCACGCGCTGAACACGGAGGTCGGCAAGCGCCTGTCCACCATCACCGTGTATTTGAGCAACGATTTGAACACGCTGTTTGATACGCCGGCTGGTGTGGTACGCCTCAACGGCATGGCGGGCGGTGCGGTTGTATCCCTGCCGGCCAACACCCGTGCGCGTTATGTCGGCTTGGCGATTGCGGCGGGCACGGATGGAAAAGTGCGTATTGGCGAATTGGGTGTGTACGGTGCGTACGTTGACGAGAATGCCGTCAGCCCTTATCCGACCAACCTCGTTTTGCACGAAGATCCGGTGTATACGGCACAGGTTCCTGCGCGCGGCATCGATAATAAGACGGCCGTGGATGAGAACGGCAACCCCGGCACGGGCAACACCGGCACTCTCAATAAGCAAGAAAAAATGGGCGACCCGTTGAATAACGGTTCCTTAGAAACAAAAATCACCGACGGTGACACGAGTACGTTCAGTCAGGTTTATATCAAAAACACGGGCGGCAACTCTCTCGTGTATAATACGCAATGGGCGGTATACGTATACTACCTGGGTGGTAAATCGAACATTGAAGATATTTCTTTGTATTCTTCTGCGGGTTTCCCGAACTACTACACGGCGGGTGTGCAATATTACGCCTCTGAAAAATTCGCGGATTTGTTCAAGAACGAGAGCTTGTTGTACACCACCGGTGGTGAACATTACATTGTGGACCAGGCAAACAGTTCCGAAGAGGATGGCATAGCGTATTTGCCTGATCCGAATTATGAGAAAAATCAGGCGGTACACTCTTACTCGCTGTCTGCGGAACAGAGAGATAAATTGTGTCGGTATGTGGCGGTGGTTGTCACCCGCCCCTATCCGCGCTACAATCCGTACGATGGTACGTCGCTGAACGTCGGCTGGAACCTTGTTCGTATTGGTGAGATTATCGTGAACGGCGTGCGCGTCGAGAATGAAGCGCCTGTGCAGAACACCTATACGGCTTCGACTTCCAAGGGGAATGTGAACGTTACCATTCAAACCATCAACCCCGACGACCGTCCGTTCTTCGATTATCTGGATCGTGTAGAAATCGTGGAAGAGAAACTGGATGCCTCTGTTAACAAGACGGTTTACAGAAACTGGATGTCGGTTGACGGTGAAACGGTATACCACGTGAAACTGGTGGATAAAGACGGCAACCTGATTACTCTGGAAGGCCCCGACTCGGATAAGGCGCTCAACGGCCGTGAGATGGAATTCCATTTCCCGCCGACAGCGGATTACGTGCAGGCTATGGGTGTCATTGAAAATGGTGTCATGCGTCAGGTGATGAACTCCTACACCTATGCCGCTTCCAATAAGGTGCAGGCTGGCGACTTGGATTATTGGAAATTCAATATGACCAGCAATCGTGGAAATGCCACCCTCAGCGACGTGGAATACCGCTTTGTATACCTGAAATTGAATGACATAGAAACCATCAACAAGTTGGATTTGAACCAAGTTAACACGCCTTTGAGCGAGTTTGCCGGAAGCGACAGCGTCGCCGGTGCGAGCGCGAGTGCCGCCCCGCAAAAAGACGTTGCGACAGCCTCCACTTCTTTGTGGTGGTTGGTGATTCTGGGTAGCATCGCGCTGGCGAGTGTAGCCGTGATGGTGACTGCTCGGGCCCGTAAGGCCCGGCAGTCCCAACAGTAAGAAAGGGGGAATCAACCATGAAACAGAGTTGTAAAGTAGCCTTATTATTGGCGCTGGTTTTGTGTATGCTGTTTACGGTGATCCCCGTTTCGGCTGCCAAATACGACTGGGCAGACGGCGTCTTGCCGGAAAATTGGGAAGAAGAAAACCTGAACACCGTCGAAGAAATCGACGATGTGCGTGCGACAGAGATTCTGCAACCGGTCAACCCGAACGCAAGCAAAGAAGCGCGCAATTTGTACGCATACTTATGCACCTTGACGGATTCGCCGTATTTTGTAACGGGTGCGTTCGAGTATTATCCCGGCTCATCCAACCAATTCGAATCTATGACGACAGAAAACGGCGGCGTGGCCCCGGCTATGTATCAAACCTTTATTCGTGACGGCAAGATAAATGATCCGGTGTTTGCCTTGGATGCCGCAGGAAATGAAACGGCGGAACTGCTGAATGGCGATGAGCTTTATGAGTTTTACGATCCGTACAATTTAACAGATAAAGAGAAAACGTTTCAGTCCTTTATCAACTACTACAACGCAGGACACATTATATTGGTGCAAGCGGGTGTATCGATCAGCGTAGCGAACACCGTGTTGCTGCGAAATAAGCCGGCGCAATACCCCACGACCTTCAACGCGATTGTGGAGTATGACCAAACCAACCCGGACCGCGATATGCAAACATATGCGTGTTATGTAGCGGGGCGCAACCATCTCATTAAACATCTAAAAGAATTAGAGAACATGGGCCTGAAAGCCTATATGTTGCGCACTTATGTGGAAAGTAACCAGTATTCTAACTATGGTGCGGATGACGTTGGTTTTGGCGCTTTTACGCGTGTATTCCAACAGGACGTGCAGGCGTATATTGACGGCGGATTGACCGGTTTCTTGCAGACCTATACCCCCGGCAATACGTTTGAACCGCTGATTCACATGAATCCCGGCAACTCCTATCTGGATATTTACGGCATGACGAACTACTCCGACTCCGTCAGAGTGCTTGGTTCGTATGAGCCGAACCGTTTTGCCAGCTATAAGTGGTACTGCAACACGGGTAAACCGATGGGCTTTACCGAGTGGTCGGGTCGTGCCGGTTCTTGGGAGACGGCAAACTCTCGTCCGCGTGGCGACTTCCTGCGTGCCATACAAGACACCCTTTCGTATTGGCCGAACGTATCGTTTATCTGCAACTGGGCGGGACGTCCGCACTGGGCGATTGACGATAACGGTCATTACGGCGGTAACGATAACACGCGCCTATATTATGCGGTTGAGCATATGCTGACCGTGGATGAAATCGTCGATTATCGCACCACGGAAATAGCCGTTCCCGGTGTTGTGCAGCTGTTCACCACAGCGGATGGCAGCGGCAAACACATCGCCATGGAAGAGAAAGAATACAAAGCGGCGGATTTGAAGACGTTGGGCATTGACTTGACCAAGATTCGTTCCTTGCGCACCAACACCCGCTACGGTATCACCTTCTACACCAATGACGATTGCACCGGTGATTCGTATGGATATGGTTCTTCTCGCAAGAACATTTCGGCTGATATAGCGGCCAACTTCAAATCTTGCAAGGTTGTCCGTATGGATAACCTGGCGCTCAACAATTCCGAGATTTATTGCAGCGTGAAAGATGGCAACGCTTGGAAACTGAACGATGGCCAGGTTTCCTCTTGGTCTGCGGACATCGTGGAAGATGAGAATGTGGCAGAAGACGGCACCGCGTGGTTCTACATTGATTTGGGCACCGCCCATGAAGTCAGCTTCTACAGATTGTATTTGTCCAGTTATGCGGAAGCGCCGGAAGTTTACAACCTGCACTCGTTTGAACTGCAAGCTAGCGATGACGCCGAGAATTGGACGACTGTCAACCAGGTGAAAAACAACGACCTGGGTAAAATCGAGCGGTATTTCACCCCCACCACGGCGCGGTATTTCCGCATCTTGGTGACGGTGCCGAACAGTTCTACGATCGACCCGAACTTCGTGACCGTGCTGGATTGGGAACTTCTTGGCATAGAGCCCGGATTGCTGTACACAGGGGCTACAGGCACAGGTGATGCAGAGGAAGAAGAATTCTGGGATGACGACCTGTATGACGACCTGTATGACGAGGGCGATATTTTGGATGAAGAAGACCCCGAAACCGATGGGTCGGAAACCGAGAAAAAACCCAACAAACGTCGCAAAAAGACGGTTGTGAGCATACAGGATTGGACCTGGATCATTGTGGCTATTGTAGCCGCAGTGGTTGTCATTGCCGGTGGCATTGTGCTGTTCATTCTCCTTCGTCGCAAGAAGAAAAAACAGCTTGCGGCCGCCGCAGCTGCCGCTGCCGAAACGGCCGCCATTCCGGAAACACCGGAAGCTCCGGAAGCTCCGGAAACGCCGGAGGCATAAGGAGCATTAAAACACGGTTGAAGTAACGGCTTTGGCGAGGAGCGCGGGATGAATGCGCTCCTCGCACAAAGCGTTTGTTAGCCGTCAAGCGTTTCACGTTGAGCAGAAATGGGCATTGACTATTTTTCTCAAATATGATACACTTTGTTTTGAAAAAGAGGGTGTAGGAGCAGAGCCGTTGCTCTGCCTACCAAATCTTTCAAAAATATGGTTACACAGCAAAATAGGAGGGAAAATCGTGAAAAACAGTAGCAAAATTTTGTGTTGTTTGTTGGCGATTATGTTTTGCTTCTCGATGATGGCCTGCTCTCGTCAGGTTGTCTCTGAGAGTTGGATTTCCGAAGAGGGCGAGTCTATATCCAACCAGCAAAACGGGGATGCGAACACCGATAATGATGCTAACAAGGATGCAGACGCTGGTGATGCTGGCAATAAAGACAGCAACGCCAACAAGGTTGACAAAAATAAGGGCACAACAACCAAGGCGCCGAGTGCGAGCAAAAAGAAAAACCCGCAAGCCAACATCGTTTATCGTAACATTGTTGTGAAAAAATCCTCTACCAAATTAGAGGACACCGTCAAGACGACCTTCAAAGGCAAGACCTATAAGGCCATCAACTGGTCGAATGTTGTGACCGGTGCTTACAAGAATGAATTGGATGCTTTTGCGGCCAAATACGGTTGCACGATCAAATTGGACGGTATCGCGTTTGAGAGAGTGCGTGAAACCTTAGCTAAGTCTCTGTCTGCCGGCGATGCCTATGATCTGGTGCGTATGCACGGTTCTTGGTATCCGCGCGCCATTGTGGCCAACCTGTTGGCTCCCCTGGATGGCTCCTTCACCACGGCGGATTTGGTGACCAGTTCGAATCAAACCGGTATCGATTTGGAAAAATCCAAATGGTTCGGTTGGGGCGATAAGTTGTATGCGGTGACCACCTACAACGATACCCCTCTCAACGTGTTTATTTACAACAAAAAGATTTTGAAGGGTGCCGATGACCCCTGGACGCTGTACAATAAAGGCCAGTGGACTTGGGCAAAACTGAAAGAGTTGGCTGTTAAGTACACCGACGGTACGCGCTATTGGTCCGACCAATCTTGCGCAGGTTATAACGACGTAGACTACATTAAAGAGACCGATTTGGGCAATGGCCAAATCAAATTGGAAGTAAACTTGGCGGGCAACCAAAACTTAATCAATCAGCAAAAATTTAACGCGGCTATGGGCAACAGAGGCACCGGCACTGGTTTGTATGCCAAGGTTGGCAAACAGGTCATTTGGAAGAACCCTTCCTCTGCGGACTATAATAACACCGACGAGTGGGCGGCTGGTAACTTCGTGGCCTATGTCGACGAGTCCAACGAGTTGCAGAACGTCTATAAATTGGCTAAGTCTAAGGTTGCTACCGCATTGGATAGAAACCCGGATAACGTGGGTGTGGCAATGCCTCCGTTAGGTCCTGATAACAAGAGCGGCGCTGTAGGATCCGGTTGGTTGACCGGCTTCTCTGCCGGCCGTGGCTCGGATGCGACCGCTCCCAAATTGGTTGCTGCTTTCTGTAAATTCCACTCTACCTATGACGCCACCTCTTCTTTGAGCGGTGTTGAGTTGGAAGCCTACAAATGGGAAAAAAAGATGATGGCCCCCCTGCAGAAGTTCTATAAGAACATTTATTGGGGTGAACTCTCCTATGGCACGGCGGACGGCAACATGGTCGACTTGTCGTATGAATGGAATGCTCAAATCAACAAAGGTGCGGACATCATTTCCACTTTGAAATCTGTACAGAGCAAGGCGGAATATTATCTGAAAAACTCTTTGAGCTATCAATAATTCCTGATTATCAAAAGGCTTCTTGCCCATTTGGGCAAGAAGCCTTTTTGTTCTTTGCAGACGAAATATAGCTCCGCGTTTTGCGACGGAATCACACGACGCAAAGACGAAAAAGCAGTTGACTGTTACTAGTGTGTATGGTACAATTGTTGCAGAAACGTGCGCGTTTTTGCGTATGTATGTTTTGGAAGAAGACACCGTGTAATGCAAGTAGAGGTACAAATGAAAATGAAAATGAAAATGAAATACCTATGTTATATCTTAGTGGTTGTGTGTTGTTTTTCGATGATGTCCTGTTCCCGACAGGTGGTTTCTGAAAGTTGGATTTCCATAGAAGGGGAGACCGTATCCAACCAACAACCCGGGGATGCAAACGTTGATAACGAAACGGAAAACGGGCAAGATGTATCCAATGTCGGTGATAGTAGCGGAAATGTAGCAGGGACATCCGGAGGGGATACTTCCTCTAATTCCGGCAACACCAAAAAAACCACGACTTCCACCAAAAAAAGCAATAAACAATCCAACATATTATACCGTAACATAACCATAAAAAAATCCTCCACCAAATTAGAGGATGCCTACAAAAACACCTTTAAGGGTAAAACCTATACGTGTATCTATTGGAATAAGACGGTGGATAGTGGTTTCAAAAACCGCATCAATAGTTTTGCACAGTCGTATGGTTGCACGATTAAAATTGACGGAAGCGGTTTTGAGCAAGTGCGTTCAAACATGGCCAAGGCGTTGTCCGCCGGCAAGGCGTATGATATGGTACGCATGCACGGCTCTTGGCATCCGCGCGCGGTTGTGGCTAATCTGCTGGTGCCGCTGGAAGATGCTTTTACTACGGCTGATGTTGTGACCGACACCGGCACCGCCGGCATTGATTTGAAAAAATCCAAATATTTTGCTTGGGGAAATCATTTGTATGCGTTGACCACGTTTAGCGACGTTAGCGTATCCGCCCTTTATTACAACAAAAAGATTCTGAAGGGCGATGACGACCTGCTGACCTTGTATAAAAAGGGACAATGGACTTGGGCTAAGGTAAAAGAATTGGCTTTGAAATACAGTGATGGTCCGCATCGGCTGGCGGTCAAAGGGTTTATGGACAACAGTAACGCTTTGAACGATGCCCAGTTGATTAAGGAAACAGACTTGGGCAATGGGCAAATCAAATTAGAAGCCAATTTTGCCGGCAATGAAGCGCTTATTCACGCTCTGCAATTTGGGTATGCGTTGCGCAACAAGGATACCGGTGTGAAAACGGGGTTGTATGCCAAAATCGGTAAAGATTGTTTCTGGTCCAATGCCGAGGGCGAGAGTTTGAGCAACAAAGACGCCTTCCTGGCCGGTAAAATTCTCGTATATTCGGATGAAGTTGGCAGTTTCTCCACCTTATACCGCGCAGCAATGGGCAGCAATGCGACCGGTTTGGACAGAAATCCGGACAATCTCGGTCTGGTGCCGTCTCCGTTAGGCCCGGACAACAAAAGCGGCAAATATGCGGCTGGTTGGGTATACGGATGGGGCGCTGGTCGCGGATGCGACACGACGGCCCCCAAGATGGTTGCGGCTTTCTGCAAATATTATTCGACCTACAAAGCGGAGACCGGAACCCCGAGTGCTACGGACTTGAAGGTGAATGCGGCAACCCAAAAGGCCAAAGAGCCCTTCGATAAACTATACCGCAACTTGAATTTTTACAACTTATCTTTTGGCACGGAAAACGGCAGTATGGTAGACATGACCTATACATGGAACAAAAACATTTCTGCCGGAGGAGACATTACCGCCATGCTCAAAACGTTGCAGCCGCAAGCGGAAAATCACTTGAAAACATCGCTTGCTTATCAATAAGTATCTTGCCTTGTTTCAGAACAGCCCTTGCCCCGGTCGGGTAGGGGCTGTTTATGTTTTGTGCAGAAAAGCGGGCGCGTGCATTGCAATTTGGCGAAAAGTGTGCTATGGTGTAAGAGATATGGATAAACCGACGAGCGGGAAGGGAATGAGACGGATGAAGATTATGGCGGTGGATTTAGGGCTGGCACGCACCGGTCTGGCCATTAGTGACTCGCACGAGATGCTGGCATCCCCTTTGTGCACGCTCGCTGAGCGTGACCTTTCCCGCCTGGGCGAGAAAATTGCCGAGATAGCGGCTACGCAAGGCGCGCAGATGCTAGTCGTGGGACAACCGCGCAACATGGACGGCAGTCGTGGAGAAAGTGCCCTGCGCGCGGAAGCGTTTGCGGACGCGCTGGGGAAACGTACGGGTTTGCCGGTCACGTTATGGGATGAACGGATGACGACACAGATAGCCATCGGTTATCTCAATGAAACGGATGTGCGCGGCAAAAAACGCAAACAAGTGGTGGATACGGTGGCGGCCACGATTATTTTACAGAATTTTATGGATAGCCGCCGTTTACAAGGCGAAACGCAATAAAACAAACAGCGGGCAACGCATATAGCGTTGCCCGCTGTTTTTTATTCATCCAAGGGTGCGGTTTGCCAGACTTCTCCGTCGAGTGTTTTCCAGAAAAAGGTACCGTCTTTAAGCAGCAGATAACCGTGGGGCGAATTTTCTTTTGGTATGGACACCGAGCCGGGATTGAGCAGCCACCACCCGCCTGGTTGATGCAGGCAGGCGGGGACATGTGTGTGGCCGTGGAGCAAGATGTCCCTGGGAGCTAATGGCGGGGGATTATCGGCGTTATAGAGATGCCCGTGTGTAGCGAACAAGCGGTGTTTACCGTAGGCAAGAAGGGCATAGTCGGCCATGATAGGGAAAGCGAGCACCATTTGGTCCACCTCGGCGTCGCAGTTGCCTCGCACGCAGATGATGTCCTGCGCTAGCGGATTAAGCAAATGAATGACTTTTTTCGGTTCATATCCACGAGGCAGGTCGTTGCGCGGCCCGTGATATAGAATATCCCCCAATAGAACAAGGCGGTCCGCCTCTTCTCGATGGTAGGCTTGTAATAATCGTTCGGTATAATATGCTGAACCATGCAGGTCAGATGCGATGAAATACGTGGGCATAGACATACATGCACCTCCTTTTTCTTGCTTTTCAGTGTACCACATCGCGCAGAGGGATGCAAGGTTTTTCCATATACCAAAATTCGCTTGTCAAAAATCAAAAACAGCGGTATACTAATAAGATGCCCTATTTTGTGATTGATAAAAGGAAGGATAGCGTTATGCCGTTTTATTCGTTAAATAAAATTCGCATTCTTGCGGTCAACCGACAGGCGTATTTGCGCGGGGTAAGCGGGTATAATGCCGGTTGGGTGCAGAGGTACACCGCCGCTCCACACGGGTATTATTCCGAGCAGGTCACGGCCGTGGTGCAAGAGGCGGGGGACCGTTATCAAATAGAGGTGGGATTTGACACGACGGATGCGGTAGAGCATTTCGCATGCGATTGCCATGCATTTCATGCACAGCAGGGTGCTTGCAAACACATCGTGGCGGTGTTGGTATATAAGTATTATCGGGATATGATTGAGGGGCTGCCTACGGCCTCCAGATTGACACCCCACGCGCAACCGGAACAAAGTGATGCGGAAGCCCGCCGTCTGGTAGACCGATATATGAGCCGTGTGGGGACGCAGTTGGCCGCTGAGGTGGGTGCGTCGGTTGCGTTGACGCCTTTGTTGGATTTGCGTGGTGCGCATCCGGCTGTCTCTTTTCGGATTGGAAACGAGCGCACTTACGTCATTAAAAATCTGTCTCGCTTTGCCGAGCGCATGGGCCGAGGAGAGCGAGCGGTTTACGGAAAACACCTGACCGTGTTGCATCATCCGGAGAGCTTCGCCCGGACAAGCCGACCGCTGTTGTCTTTTTTGATGGGAGAAATGGCGGAGCGAAAAAATCTGCCTGTTACGCCGCATACCGGGGCGGCGGACGCCTTATGGCTGAGCCCGGCGGGCTTTGAGCGATTGTTCGGACTGCTTTGCGGTGGCACGGTTGTGTTGCGGGACGCGACGGGGGAACGTACGGTGCGTCTGATGGATGGCAACCCCTGTGTGTCTGTCACGCTGACAAGACGTGGAAGCGGGATTAGTATTGCCTGTCAAGAAGCGGTGCCGATTAAAGGCATCGAGCATTTATACGTTTTGTATGGAGATGCCGTGTATCGAACAGACACCGCATACAGCCGTGACATGACCGATTGGCTAACCGCTGCACATCACACATCGCAGCGGATCTACGTGCCGGCGGAACAGTTGTCGGATTTTTATGCGGGCGTGTGGCATACGGTGCGCCCCTATCTCTCTGTAACGGGAGAAGAAGAGCCTTTGCAAGCGCATGCTCCGTTGCCGTTGTGTGCGGAGATTCGGCTGGATGCGCCGGATCCGCATACAATTACCGCACAGGTGTTGTATCGGTACGGAGATAAGACACTTGCACCGTATGGAGAGCAGGCTGTTGCAGGCGAATGGCGACGGGACCGGCTGGCGGAACTGCGTGTAAAAGCGACGGTGGAGACCTTTTTCAGCCCGGCGGATGCGCAAGACGGGACGCTTGTGTTGCAGGGGGACGATGCCTGTTTGTTTGCGTTTGTCACCCGCGGGGTGGAAGCTCTGCGTCGGGTGGCTATGGTATACGCCACACAAGCTTTGGAACACCTGTTTCCCATGCATCCGCCGCGTGTGTCGGTGGGCGTTCGTTTGGTCAACGACCTTTTGGAGATGGACGTCGATTTAGCTGAACTGGACCCGACGGAGTTGGAAGGCATTTTTGCCGGTTATCGCGCGGGGAGGGATTACCATCGTCTACGTAGCGGCCGCTTTGTGTCGTTGGACGATGAGACGTTGTCCGGGCTGGCTGAGTTGGCGGATGAATGGGGGTTGACCGCCCTGGAACTGCAAAGCGGGCAGGTCGCACTGCCGAAATACAGGGCTTTGCAGTTGGAGCAACTTTTACAACGCCGCCCGTCGCTGGTGGGATTGCGGGACACGGCGTTTCGGGATTTGGCGGAGCGTTGGCGGTGCGCCGCGGCCAAAGAGTGGCCGATTCCGGACGGATTGCAATCGGTGTTGCGCGATTATCAAAAGGTGGGATATCGTTGGCTGAGTTCAATGGAAGAATTGGGCTTTGGCGGCATTTTGGCGGACGATATGGGCCTAGGGAAAACGATACAGATTATTGCTCGGCTAGCCGCCGCAAAGGAGCAGGGAACGGCCACTGCGCCGTCTCTGGTGGTGTGCCCTACGTCGGTGGTGCTCAATTGGGAGCGGGAGATACGCCGATTTGCCCCGCAGTTAACGGTGCTGTGCGTCATCGGGGATGTGGCCAATCGGCGCCGTCTGTTACAACAGATGCCGGCACAGGACGTGGTGATCACCTCGTATGATATGCTCAAACGGGATGTGGAGTTGTACACGGGCGTGTGCTTCCACTATCATGTCCTGGATGAAGCGCAGTATATAAAAAACAGCACCACACAAAACGCACGGGCCGTAAAAGCGATTCGCTCGGTGCAGCGCTATGCACTCACCGGCACGCCGGTGGAAAATCGCCTGTCGGAATTGTGGAGCATTATGGATTTTTTGATGCCGGGGCTGCTGTTTTCCTATGCGACCTTTCGCGCGCGGTATGAACTGCCGATTATGCGGCAGGACGACCATGGCGCGTTGGAACGCCTTGGGCGGCTGTTATCGCCGTTTGTGTTGCGGCGCTTGAAACAAGAGGTGCTGGCGGAATTGCCGCCCAAGACCGAGCGGGTGTTGTTCTCTACGATGGAGCGCGCCCAACGACAGGTGTATTTGGCCTCCATTGCACAGCTGCGGCAGGAATTGCAGACGGCAGAAGATGCAGGTTTGTCCGGTCGCGGGCGGATGTCTGTATTGGCGCTGTTAACGCGGTTGCGCCAGATTTGCTGTGATCCGCGGCTATGTTGTGATGGATACACAGGTGGCAGTTGCAAACTGGATGCTTGCATGGAACTTTTGCGAGAGGCCACCGCTGGCGGGCATAAAGTGCTGCTGTTTTCGCAGTTTACGTCTATGCTGGATTTGGTGCGGGAGCGTTTACAGGCAGAGAAGATACCGTATTATATTTTACAAGGCTCCACCAAAAAAGAAGAGCGAGCCTCTCTTGTGGACGCCTTTAATACGGATAGCACACCGGTTTTCCTTATATCGCTCAAAGCGGGTGGCACCGGATTGAACCTGGTAGGAGCAGATATGGTTATCCATTATGATCCATGGTGGAATCTGGCTGCGCAGAACCAGGCCACCGACCGCGCGCACCGCATAGGGCAAACTAAGCCGTTACAGGTGGTGCGGCTGGTGGCGCGGGACACCATTGAGGATAAGATTTTGCAGTTGCAAGAGAGCAAGTGGCAACTCGCGCAGGCGGTTGTCAGCGACGTGGGTCCCGCTTTGACCGACCTGAGCGTCGAGGAGTTGTTATCGTTGTTAGAATAATGTCTTTTTTGGCTTTTTTTGCACACAAGCTGGTCGTATTTGCTAAAAAATACCGCCACATTGCGGTTGACACAAAAGGGTGTCTTTGGTATACTAATTCTGGTTTTGTATTATTATCTGTGCGTGTTTCACAGAGGAAAGGAGTCGTGCGTATGAAACGCTGGATAGCGCTGTGCGCGTGCTTTTTGTTGGTTGTTTCTATGAGTGCGTGTGCAAAGCCCTTTGGCATCACCCCGTACGAAGCCGGCGAGGCATACGACGACCCGAATGCTGAGGGACCGCAAAGCGACATTGTCGGTGTGAACAAAGAGGTGAGCATGCCCACAACGGGTGGTTGGGGCACCACCACCACGACCGGTGCACTGTTCCAAGGCAATCAAAATGCCGTTGATTTGGATTGGGGACAAGCGACAACCACATTCAAAAAGGAAACCACCACCACAACCAAGCCCACCGAACAACAACAGGTGCAGAACGTAAGTCTGCCGGCGCAGGGATACTCGCCGGATGGCCGTATTGAAATCGGCACGGTGCTGTTGAACGGCAACATTCTTACCATGCAAATCAAGAACATTACAAAGGGATACGAAACGGACATGGAATCGTATTTTGAATACGCTTGTTATGACAGCAAGGGCAAGACCTTGCGGCGTGACAAAATCGTGTTTGGTCGTATTCACAAGAATAGTTCCCGTACCTGCCGTTTTGCATTACCCAAAGGTACGGCAGAAATGAAGCTGATCAAATTCCAAGCAGAATTTTGGACGGATGGATTCCATTAACAGCAAGAGGATGCTTTTCTCTCACAGATACAGAAAAAGAAAGGAGTGTGTTATCGATGAAACGCCTGTCATGTATACTTTGCCTGGCAATGACAATGGTTTTGCTTGCCGGCTGTGCGCGTTCTGTCGGTGACACGCTGTATCAATCGGTTGAACCCTATAACGCGCCGGTATGGTTGGATGAATTGGATGCACCGTTGGCTGTGCGCCCGATCCTGACCGCTACGACAACGACCTCTACTACGGCGCAAGCGGCTATTATCGCAACCAAGGCGACGCTTGGCACAACCAAACGGGCAACCACCAAGACGACAACCACCAAAAAGAAGACCACCACCGGCACGACTATGGCCGCCGGCGCACCGGTTATATTGCCGAAAGTGGGAGAAAATTTGGATGGCAATTTGGTGGTAGAAAGCGCGTCTATTTCCGGGCGCACCGTCACGTTGAGCATAAAAAACCCTTCCTCTACCGAGGAAACGGGATTGGGTTCCTATTTGGAATACACCTGTCATTCGCGCGCGGGCAAGGTGTTAGCGAGCGGCACAGCCACCTTTGACCGTATTGAAAAAGGAAAAACCCGCACATGCACATTCACCGTTCCAAGCAACACGGGACGCGTGGAAATAACGGATTGCTTAGCCGTGTATTGGGCAGATTAAACGCAAACGGGCAATGCGATAAGGCAGTTGTTTGACCGTAGAGGCAACGGCTGCCTTTTTTGCTTATTTTCTTACCTATTCCCCGAATAAGACGGGGCACGGGAAGTGGCAAAACCAAAAAGGAGACCTACGGCATGAAAAGGGGTGTTTGTTGTCAACACCTCGCGTGGTGTGCCCTGTCGACAACACGGCGTTATTCTTGGCGTTTTCTCATGCCGAAACAATTCATAAAAGGGGAGAATAAACCATGTCTATTGCGATTATTACGGGTGCATCCGCCGGCTTGGGAGAGGCGTTTTTTGACAGCCTACTTGAAAGAGAGACGGATTTGTCCGGCATTTGGCTGATAGCTCGTCGTGCCGAACGCTTGGAAGAAATGGCGGTGCGCAGTTCGGTGCCGGTCAAGGTGCTGTCGTTGGATTTGACCGATAAGGCGTCCTTTCGTGCGCTGGAAGAATGTCTGGCGGCGGAAAAGCCCGCCGTGCGTATTTTGATAAACAACGCCGGTGTAGGCGAGTTGGCGAACGTCGCGGACAGCGATTGGGCAACACAAACGCGTATGGTGGATTTGAACTGCGGCGGGTTAACGGCGGTCACCACTGCGGTGCTGCCGTATATGCAGGCGGGCGGTTTCATCGTGAATGTGGCGAGCATTGCCGCCTTTGCGCCGAACGCCCGTATGACGGTATATTCTTCGACCAAGGCGTATGTGCTGAGTTTTTCCAAAGGGTTGCGTGAGGAATTGCGGGCGCGGCGCATTGGGGTGTTGGCGGTGTGCCCCGGCCCGATGGATACGGAGTTTTTAACCGTTGCCAACATCACGGGACACTCGAAAACCTTTCAACGGTTACCCTATTGCAACCCCGTCAAAGTGGCAAAAGGGGCGCTGGTTAAAGCGGCCGCCGGTCAGGCGGTGTATACCCCGCGGTTATTTTTCAAATTCTATCGCGTGTTGGCAAAGGTGTTGCCGCACAACTGGGTGATGCCCTTGTGTAAGACCTAAGTGTTGCGCTTCGCTGCATAGATTTGCGGAAAAAGAAAACCCCCGGCAATCGATGTCATGTCGATTGTCGGGGGGTTACTTATTTGTTAGCAAGAAATTTGTTTATCGCAAATTTCCAAGGCCGCCGGCCGATGGGTGATAAGAAGCACCGTGCGGTCGGTCATAGTGCGCAAGTTTTGCAATAATTGCTGTTCAGTGGTGCTGTCCAGGGCGCTGGTTGCCTCGTCAAGCATGAGTATGGGTCGATTGGAAAGCAAGGCACGGGCGATGGACAGTCGTTGCATTTGCCCCTCCGAGAGGCCGGAGCCTTGTTCGCCCAAAGGCGTATCTAAACCGAGCGGCAAGTCTTTCACGAAGCCATCGGCGCAGGCTATTTCTAATGCCTTTTGAATGGCCTCTTGCTCGTGCATGAGGGCGGTGTCGCCGAAGGCGATGACCTCGCGGATGGTACCGCTGACTAATCCGTTGCCTTGCGGCACGTAGGCAAACAGCCCGCGCCAGGCGGCGGTGAGAGGCTGTTGTGTGCCGTCGACGGATTCGAGGTATTGTGCGCCGTCGTCGAGGGGATAAAGACTCAACAAGAGCTTCAGAGTGGTGCTTTTGCCACAGCCGGATTCCCCGGTGAAAGCGGCAAATTCTCCTTTACGGATGGTAAAACTGCGATTGACCAGCACCGGTTCGCCGGTGGCATCACTTTCGTAGGTAAAATGCGCATCCTGCATCCCAAGAGCGGCGAAGTCCGTGGCATAATAGCGCTGTATTTCTGCGTCTTCTATGGGCGTGCAGGGGTTGTCGAGGGGCAGTTGCTCCACTTCCATTAAGCGCTCGGCGCTAGCGGTCATGGCATAGAACTGCGGCAAATAGCCGGAGATTTGGGTAAACGGCGTTTCCGCCTGGCTGATGAGGTGCAGTATAGCGCTCATGGTTCCGTAGGTCATAGCACCTTGCAGAATGCCGTAACTGCACACCCCGATGCCAAACACGTAAGCCGCTTGCATAGCGAACAGCATGGCGGTGGAACACAGATTCACAAACCAAATGCGGCGCATGCGGATTTTCACCAGTTCATCCATGTGTTGTTCGGCCAAAGCCTCGGTGGCGGTTTCCTGGGTGAAGGTGCGCACCACCACGAGGTTGGTCAGCCGCTCTTGTATGAAAGAGCGCACATGGCCGTCGGCTTGTTGGGTGGCGTGATGAAATTTTTTCAGCCGTTTGCGAAACGCGAGCGAAAATAAAATCTGCACCACGCCCGCGGGAATGAGCACGAAAACGGCTTGCGGAATCAAGGTGAGCAGTAGAACGAGCGCCCCGACAAGCCGCACAATCATGCCACTGGCGCCGGGCAGTATTTGTGCGGTGGCGCTCACAACCACGCCTGTGTCCGAGGTCAGGCGGTTAATCCATTCACCGGAGTGTACCGCCGTCACGCCCGCATAGGAACGACGTAACAACTGCGAGAAAATGCGACTGCGAAACCGCTTTTCCAGACGGGCGCGGGTTTTTTCGTCCACGTGGCGTGAGAAGGCGCGCAACAGCACCATGACAATCACCAGCCCACACAGCGCCGCAAACTGCCACCAAAACAGGCGGTGGCTGCCGGTTTTGGCGCCTTCTACGGCAGCGTCCACGACGTTGCGCAGAGCAAAGGCAAAGGTGACGCCGGCGGCGCCTTGCGCCATGTGTATGAGCGTGAGCAGAACAATGCGCCATGCGTCTTTATGTATGACGCTGTATATCCAGCGTACGGGGGAGAGTTTAGTATTCATATAGACTCCTTTGGCGGGCTGTTATAAGAGAGAACGCACCCGCAATTGTTTTCATTATACTCGGTTTATTCATTTTTTTCAATACCCCCGCCGCATGCCTCAAAAAAACAAAAAGCAGAGAGCCTATTGCTCTCTGCTTTGCATCTCTTAAACGATGGAATTGACCAAATCCTCCATGGCATACATGCCGGCCGGTTTGTTTTGGATAAAGCGCGCCGCGGCTAAGGCGCCGGCGGCAAAGACACAGCGCGATTGTGCACGGTGGGTTAGAATGAGCGTTTCATCCTGCCCGGCGAAGAACACCTGGTGTTCCCCCACAATGTTGCCGCCGCGGATGGCGGACAGACCGATTTCGTGCTTGTCGCGTTTTTGCCGTTTTTCGTGGCGATCATACACATAGTTGGGTTGATAGGACAGGCCATCCTCCACAGCCTTGGCTAAGCTCAATGCGGTGCCGGAAGGGGCGTCGAGTTTTTGATTGTGGTGCATTTCGAGAATCTCCACATCAAAGGTATCCCCAAGCACGGCCGCCGCTTTTTTACACAATGCAGCCAAAACGCTGACACCGACACTCATGTTGCTGCTGAAAAACACCGGAATGTGTTGTGCTGCCTCTTCGACCGCCGTCAATTGGGCGGCATCCAAGCCGGTGGTGCATACCACGAGGGGGATTTTCTTTTCTGTCGCATACGCCAGTTCGGCTTCCAAAGCGGCGGGGGAAGAAAAATCAATCAATACATCGGCTGCTTCTTGGCAAGCGGCCGGTGCGGTGTACACCGGAAAGGCTGCTGCGCCCGGCACAATGTCGATGCCGGCCACCACGGTGCAATCATCGGCACCGGCGGCTTGTTCGGCGATGGCACGCCCCATGCGGCCTAAGCAACCGTTGAGTAAAATACGCATATATATTCCTCCTTATGTCAGCAATCCGTGACGACGCAGACACAGTTCTAACGCTTGCCGGGCGGTGTCCTCCATGGGATACAGCGGCAGCCGGCAGGCGCCTACGTCCATGCCCATTGCCTGCATAGCAGCCTTGACGGGCACAGGGTTAACGTCCGAAAACAGAGCGTTGATGACATCTAGCCAATCCAGTTGCAACTGACGGCTTTCTTGCACACGCCCGTCAAACCAGGCGGCGCACAGGTCGTGCACGGCACGCGGGGTAATGTTTGCCCACACGGAAATGACACCCACACCGCCCAACGAGAGAATCGGGACGATTTGGTCATCGTTACCGGAATAAATCGGCACGTCGCACATAGCGGCCAGCCGGGCGGTCGCGGACAGGTCGCCGCTCGCTTGTTTGAGGCCGACCACCGTGTCCACATCCGTGTACAACCGGGCCATGGTTTCGGGTTGGATATTCAACCCGGTGCGAGAGGGCACGTTGTAAAGGATGAGCGGCAGGTCGGTGTTGGCCGCGACGTGGGTGTAATGGGCGACCAGCCCCCGTTGGGACGTTTTGTTGTAATAGGGGGTGACGAGCAACAGGCCGTCCGCCCCTAACAACTGGGCTTGTTTGCACATATCCACGCAGTGGGCGGTATCATTCGAGCCGGTGCCGGCAATCACGGGGATACGCCCGGCCGCCCGGTCGATAGCCACCCGCAGCACTTCCAGGTGCTCCGGAGAAGAGAGGGTGGATGCCTCGCCGGTGGTGCCGCACACAATCAGCGCATCGCTGCCCTGTTGTATGTGCCAATCCACCAATTTTTCGAGTTGCTCAAAATGGACGCGGCCGTCCGGAAGCATGGGGGTAACCAAGGCCACACCGGAGCCGGTGAACAAAGGTTGTTTGCTCATGCGAAACCGCCACCTTTCTCAAAATGATGAGGGGTTATTTAATCCATATAGCCTTCGGCGCACAGCAATTCGGCCAG
Source organism: Clostridia bacterium (assembly GCA_017423825.1). GTDB lineage: Bacteria > Bacillota > Clostridia > Oscillospirales > Acutalibacteraceae > UBA5905. The sequence goes on from JAFPCP010000011.1 coordinate 24,975, forward strand.
CAACACGGCACCGCCGGCGGCGCCGCGCAGCGTGTTGTGGGACAGGCCGACAAACTTATAGTCGTACTGGCTGTCCTCGCGCAGGCGGCCCAGGGATACGGTCATGCCGCCTTCCAAATCACGGTGCAAGCGCGTTTGAGGCATGTTATCCTCTTCGAAATAGCGTAGGAAATGGGTCGGCGCGCTCGGCAGTTTGAGCTCCTGTGCGCGGCCGGCGAAGGATTGCCAGCGTTCGATGATTTGTTCTTTGGTGGGCTTGCGGGTGAAGCGGCAGAACACAGCGGCAAAGTGACCGTTTGTGACCGGCACCCGCAAGCATTGGGCGGTGAAGGCCGGGCTTTGCGCCGGCACAATCACACCGTTTTCGATCTTACCCCAGATTTTCAGAGGCTCTTGCTCAGATTTCTCCTCTTCGCCACCGATATAGGGGATGATGTTGTCCACCATTTCGGGCCAACGCTCAAAGGTCTTGCCGGCTCCGGAAATGGCTTGGTAGGTGCACACGAGCACCTCTTCAATACCGAACTCGTCCAGCGGGAAGAGGGCGGGCACGTAGCTTTGCAAAGAGCAGTTAGATTTAACGGCGATAAAACCGCGCTTGGTGCCCAAGCGTTTGCGCTGATAGGGGATAACCTCCTGGTGTTGCGCGTTGAGTTCCGGGATAATCATCGGCACGTCCGGGGTGCCGCGATGGGCGCTGTTGTTGGAAACGACGGGGCATTCCGCCTTGGCATACGCCTCTTCCAGCGCGCGGATATCGGCTTTCGGCATGTCGACGGCGCAGAAGATAAAGTCGACCAACGCGGCCACCTGCTCTACCTGGCTTGCATCCAACACGGGCATGGATTTCATGCTTTCCGGGATGGGGGTGTCCATAGCCCAACGGCCGGCAACCGCCTCTTCATACGGTTTGCCCGCGGAGCGGGGGCTGGCCGCCAAAGCGGTAACGGTGAACCAAGGATGCCCGTCCAACAAGGTCATGAAACGCTGTCCCACCATGCCGGTGCATCCTACGATACCTACGCGATACTGTTTACTCATGATACAATCTCCTTTTTTACGGCGAAAAATGGAACGGCGGCCGCAAAAGCGCAAAAAACCGTTGAAAAACCGCCGTCCGTAGTATATAATAAACGGGTGTATGGTCGGCTGTAAGCCGACTTGGCGGATGGATGCCGTATATCGGGGTTATTGTACCACCGCAAGCGGTCTTTTGTCAATAAAAGAAGGCCGTATCTTTATAAAAAGCCTTCTATGTATTTTATGGAAAGATAGGACACGATATGCTGCGTAGTGAGTTTTATTATGATTTGCCGGAAGAGTTGATTGCTCAGGAGCCGGTGGAACCGCGGGATGCCTCGCGGCTGTTGACGCTGGACAAGCGCACCGGCCGGCTGACAGACGGCACTTTTCGGGACGTGCGAGAATTGTTACGTCCGGGCGATTGCCTGGTGCTCAACGACAGCCGTGTGTTGCCGGCGCGCCTGCTGGGACACCGTGCCGCGACCGGTGCGCAGGTGGAATTGCTGTTGCTCACCCCACACGGCACGGATACGTGGGAGGTGTTGGCCGGCCCCGGACGGCGGGCGAAACCCGGGGATGAGCTGGTGTTTGGAGAGGGCTTGTTGCGAGCCACCGTATTGGAGATATTAGAGGGTGGCAACCGCCTGGTGCGGTTTGCGTATGAGGGGAATTTTTATGAAACCCTCGAAAAAATCGGTCAGATGCCGTTGCCGCCGTACATCAAAAAGCGGCTGGAAGACGGTGAGCGGTACCAAACCGTGTATGCGCGCGAGCGGGGTTCGGCGGCGGCACCGACGGCCGGGCTGCATTTTACACCGGCTTTGCTGGATGAGATTCGTGCGATGGGCGTGGAGATAGCGTTTGTCACCTTGCACGTGGGGCTTGGTACGTTCCGTCCGGTGAAAGAAGAAGAAATCACCGCCCACCGTATGCATGCCGAACATTATGAATTGTCTGTTGAGACAGCGGACGTGATCAACCGCACGCGTGCGCGCGGCGGGCGGGTTATCGCGGTCGGCACGACTAGCTGCCGCACGCTGGAAAGCGTGGGGCTGACGGATGGTCTCGTGCAACCAGCCGAGGGGTGGACCAGTATTTTCATCTATCCCGGGTATACTTTTCAGGTGCTGGATGGCTTGATTACCAATTTCCATCTGCCGGAGAGCACACTTATTATGTTGGTGAGCGCGTTTGCTGGGTATGAAAACACGATGGAAGCCTATCGCCACGCGGTTGCGGAAAAATACCGCTTTTTCTCGTTCGGCGACGCGATGGCAATTCTTTGAGATTACGCGCGTCACTTTAACCACATAAAAGGAGCAATATATGGAAATTCTATCTACCGAGGGGAAAGCGCGCCGCGGTGTATTTGAGACACCGCACGGCACCGTACAAACTCCCGCATTTATGAACGTCGCGACCAGCGCCGCTATTAAAGGAGGCGTGTCGGCGCATGACCTGCAAGAATTGCGTTGCCAGGTGATGCTGTGCAACACCTATCATTTGCACGTGCGTCCCGGTGACGATTTGGTGCGCGAAATGGGCGGTTTGCATGGGTTTACCGGTTGGCAAGGGCCCATTTTGACGGATAGCGGTGGTTTTCAGGTGTTTTCGCTGTCCGGTCTGCGCCGCATCAAAGAAGAGGGCGTGCATTTTCATTCGCACGTGGATGGCAAGAAGCTGTTTATCGGTCCTGAGGAGAGTATGCGGATTCAATCCCATCTCGGCTCGACGATTGCCATGGCGTTTGATGAGTGCGTGGAAAACCCGGCTCCGTATGCGTATGCAAAGGAATCCTGTGAGCGTACGACACGGTGGCTCAAACGCTGTCAGGCAGAGATGGCTCGCTTGAACAGTCTGCCGGACACCATCAACCCGCACCAGATGTTGTTTGGTATTAACCAAGGTTGCACCTATGACGATCTGCGTGCGGAGCATATGAAAGAGATAGCGGCGTTGGATTTGGATGGGTATGCCATCGGCGGTTTGGCGGTTGGCGAGCCGGCAGAGGATATGTACCGCATTATCGAAGCGGTGGAGCCGCATATGCCGAAAGACAAAATTCGGTATTTGATGGGCGTGGGCACGCCGGAGAATATTTTAGAGGCGGTATATCGCGGCGTCGATTTGTTCGACTGTGTGATGCCTTCGCGCAATGCGCGTCATGGGCACGTGTTCACCTGGCAGGGGCATCGCAATTTGATAAACAACAAATACGCGCGGGATGACCGACCGATTGACGAAACCTGCGATTGTCCCACCTGTCGGCGCTATTCTCGGGCGTACATTCGGCATTTGCTGAAAGCCGGAGAGATGCTGGGTATGCGTCTGGCGGTGATGCATAATCTGTATTTCTACAACCGCCTGATGGAGCGTATTCGCGAGGCTTTGGATGAAGGGCGTTTTACGGAATTCTATCGTGCGCATGTTAATATGCTTGACCGGCGCATCTAAAAAATGGCTAAATTATGAATTTTCCTGTCTTTGCCGAGATAGGGCTTGCACTTTTTGGTATTTCCCTATATAATAAAGTAAGTTTTTATAGCAAACAAATTGGAGGTATATTATGAACATTCTGTCTAAATTGCTCGTGTTGGCGGATGCGACCACCACGCCGCAAGCGACGCTGGGTAGCTCGCTTGTGTCTTTCCTTCCCTTGGTTTTGATTGTGGCGCTGATGTATTTTATGCTCATCCGTCCGCAGAAGAAAAGACAAAAGGAAGAGCAGCAAATGCGCAACAACCTGCGCGTAGGGGACGAGTTGACCACCATCGGCGGTATCTGCGGCCGAGTGGTGAACATCAAAGACGATACCGTTACCATTGAATCCGGTGCCGACCGCACCAAAATGCAATTTAAGAAATGGGCCATTCAGTCGGTTGAAACAAAACACGACGCGGCCATTGACGATGACGATGATGACGATGATGATATCTAATGGCTGTCACGCATAATCTTCCCGTTTGTGGCATACCCATAAGGTGTGACGAATCAGATAGGGAGGAAACCGCATGAAAGCACATGACCGAAACCAGAGTTTGTTCAGCCTGTGGGTACGCCCCATTTTGTTGGGCGTTGCCGTGGGGGTGTTGTGTTGCACCTTGCTGTTGTTGCTCATGGCGCTTGTTGTGCAGACGGTGGACGTTCCCCGTGGCGCCGCGTTGCCGATGGCTATTGCGGCAGCGGCTGTGGGCGCATTCGCGGCGGGTCTGACGGCGGCATTGATAAGCAGACGTAGAGGTCTGCTATTAGGGGCGGTCAGCGGGCTTGTGTTGTTTCTGGTTGTTTTGCTGGCGGGTTTTGCCCGCTATACCGCCGTGGACGGCGGCACAGCAATCATTAAGTTGCTTGTGCTCATGGCGGCCGGCGGCCTGGGTGGTGTGCTGGGCGTGAATCGACGTCGACGCTGACACAGGCGGAGTAGGCGCTGGCTTACTCCGCCTTTTGTTCTATTTTTCTCCTCTTTTGCATAAGATTTATCGTATAAATCAAGGCGAAACAGGAGGGACTGCTATTGAAACGGACAACCACCCGCCGTCGGCGGGAGATGGCGGCTTTTTTTCGGGAGAATCGGCGTCTGTTCCCTTTTATGGGTTTGTTTTTGTTGGGCGTGTTGTTGGGCGTGTTGGTATACGTCACGGCCGGACAGAAAACAACCGCCGCTTGGGGCGATTTGTTGCGCGTCACCGGCATTCAAAACGGCCTGCGTGAGGGGTTACAGGCCTTATGGGGCAGTTGCTTTTCCACCGTTTTGTTACTTTCATTGCTGTATGTGCTGGGCTTGTGGGCTTGCGGTGCGCCGTTTGTACTGTTTGTTCCGCTGTTTTATGGGCTGGGCCTCGGTCTAACGCAGGCGTATTATTATGCCATGGGTTGGTCCGGCGTGTGCGCGGTGGTGACGGTGATATTGCCCAGTGGGTTGCTCACAGCGGCTCTGCTGGTGACGGCTGGGGCGGAAGCGTTGCGCTTGTCCACCCAACTCAGCCAGCAGTTGTTGCCGACAAAGGACGTTGTGTTAGCAAAGGATGGTCTATGGCCTGTATTTCGGCTGTACAGTTTGCGTTTTCTGCTGTTTTTGGTCGCGGCATTGGCGATTGGATTGGTGGATGTTCTGCTACGCACACTGTTACATGCGTTGCTGCCGTAAATGACGCAGAAAGATAAAGGAGTGGAAGTTTCTTGGCTGGATTTTTTGGATTGTATAACTATAATAAGGAAGGTCCGGGCGTTGCCAAAAATGGGCCGCGTAAGCGCCCGTTTGTGGTGTTTTTTGAGATTTATGCCCGCAAATTTTGGCAGTTGATGCAAGCCGGTCTGCTTTTCTTTCTGGTGAGTTTGCCGCTGGTCACGCGCGGCTGGGCGGATGCGGGGCTGACCTTTGTCACCCGCAGTTTTTCGCGAGAAAAACACGCCTTTGTGCGGGAGGATTTTTTTGAAACCATCCGCAAAAACCGCGGACAAGCCTTTGCATGCGGGCTTATCAATTTGTTGGTGACCGGTTTGCTGGTGTTTAATATTGTGTATTATTTACCGGGGCTGATGCCGGGTCTGTATGCTTTGCTCGGTCTGGATGTGTCGGCGGCGAAATCCTTTGCACCCGGCTTGCTGGATTATATCGTGATGATCGCCACGGTGGTGGGGTATGTGCTGTTCACCTGGATGAAATATTACATTCCCTTCTTGGTGATCACATTCCGTTTGCGCACCAAACAAGTGTATAAAAACGCCTTTATTTTCGCAGTGTCGGGGCTTAAACCGAACTTACTCATTTCGGTGGCGCTGTTGGCGATTTACGGCATCGCTTTGGGAATCATTCTGCTCATTCCGAGCCCGTTGGCGATGGGCATCACCCTTCTTTTGTGGGTGCTTCTGGTGCCGGCGTTCCGTTCTTTCTTGATCCAGTTCTGCATTTTCCCGGTGATTCGCCGGTTGATGATTGATCCCTATTATGCGCAAAATCCGCATGCGGACAAGCAGGCGCGCTTGGATTTGAACCTGGACGTGGAGGACGCGCCGGGTGCGGCGGAACAAGCCGTGTTCACCGATGCGGCGCCTCAACCGGAGCCGACTGAGGCGACACGCATTCCGCGACAATACAGCGAGCGGGAAATGGCAAAATTTCACCGCCATGTAGATGGACGGGCGGATGATGACGATACTATCTAAAACGCAAGGAGGAGAGCGCGTATGATGGACTATATCGTATTGGCTCTGGGTTTTGTGTCGTGTGTTCTTTTGATCACGGCGGTGGTGCAACTGGCCTCTTTGCGTCGCAATCGCTCGGAGAACGAAACGCTCAAACGATTGGAAGGCAAAGTGCACCAGTTGCAAACGGAATGGCTCAACGAGCAACGGGCGAGCCGGCAGGAGAGCATCCAAAGCATGCAACAAAGCGTGCAGGCGATGAGCCAGGTGCTGCTGACGGCGCAAAACAACGCCCAACAGTCTATGACCGAGAGCTTGGAAAATATCCGCCGTGCTGTGAATGGACAAATGGAGTCTATTCGGCAGGAAAACACCCGCCAGCTCGAACAAATGCGGCAGACGGTGGACGAAAAACTGCAAAAAACGCTCAACGACCGCATCAGTCGTTCCTTTGAGTTGGTCAACCAGCGTTTGGAACAGGTGTATGAGGGGCTGGGCGAGATGCGTACCCTCGCCACCGGTGTGGGCGATTTAAAAAAGGTGCTATCCAACGTAAAAGCCCGCGGTGTGTTGGGCGAGGTGCAGTTGGGTGCTATATTGGAACAGATTTTATCTCCGGAGCAATACCAAGCCAACGTGAAAACCAAACCCGGCAGCACGAATTTTGTGGAATTTGCGGTGAAACTGCCCGGTGCGGATGACGGCATGGTATGGCTCCCGATTGACGCGAAGTTCCCCGGCGATGCATACGTGCAGTTGTTGGATGCACAGGAAAGCGGCGACGCGGAACGCGTCAAAGCGGCGGGCGCTGTGTTGGAACAGCGCGTGCGCAGCTTTGCCAAAGACATTCATGATAAGTATATCGATCCGCCCAACACGACGGATTTTGCGATTATGTTCCTTCCCACGGAGGGTTTGTATGCGGAGGTTGTTCGCCGTGGCATGATAGAAACCTTGCAGACGACGTATCACGTCAACATCGCCGGCCCCACCACGATGGCGGCGCTGCTCAACAGTTTGCAGATGGGCTTCCGCACGTTGGCAATTCAAAAGCGTTCCGGCGAGGTGTGGAAGGTGCTGGGTGCTGTTAAGACCGAGTTTGATAAATTCGGCACGGTGGTGCAGGCGGCCCAACAACGTTTGGACCAAGCTAACAAAGAGCTGGACAAACTGGTTGGCACCCGCACGCGGCAGATTCAGCGCAAACTGGCGAGCGTTACCAGTTTGACCGACAGCGAGGCGGTGGCTGTGTTAGAGGATAACACAGCCTTGTTGCCGGAGATGTCGGACACGCAGTAATCGTCGATTGGCGGCCGCCCTCTTTGCGGGGGCGGCTTTTCGGTATATACCCCTTGTCCTTTTACTATATTGGTAAAAGGGAGGGAAGCCTATGTGGTGTGTCTATTGTTTTCATAAATGGCGTGACCGTATCGCCGTGGGGCTGGTTGCCTTTTTTTGCGTGGCGTTTGTAGGAGAGGCGGCTTTCCATGCTGCGGACAGCATCGCCGCTTCGGCAACGGCACCGACGACGTCCGCGGCGCCGACGGTGGACGCGGCGGTGGTGCCAATTGTTATGTATCATGGGTTGTTGCCGGAAAAGGCGCGACAGGGAACGTACGTCATTGCCCCGTCTTTGTTTGAAAGTGATTTGCAGTATATACAGCGCGCCGGTTACACCCCGATACTGATGCGGGATTTATTGGCGTATGTGGAGCAGGGGAAGCCTTTGCCGGAGAAGCCCATTATTCTCACCTTTGACGATGGGTATTATAACAATTATGCATACGCCTATCCGCTGTTGCAGAAATACGGCATGAAAGCGGTCATTTCAGCGATAGCCCGTTGGTCGCAGTTTTATTCCGACACACCGGCAGAGGCCAATCGGCCGCTATATTCACATATCACCTGGGACCAAATGCGAGAAATGACCGATTCGGGACTCGTGGAGATGCAAAATCACAGTTACGATTTGCACCACGCAGATGGCGGACGCAAAGGCGCATCCAGATTACGCACAGAGAGCGTTGCGGCATATCAGACGTTGTTGGAAGAGGATTTAACAACCGCCCAGCGGTTGTTTGCGGACAAAGCCGGCATCACTCCGACGACATTCGCCTATCCTTTCGGCGCCATGAGCCCGGAGGCTGTCCCGGTGTTGCAAAAGTTGGGATTTCGTGCGACGCTGACCAGTGAAAGTCGCGTGAACGTCGTGCGCCCGCAAGACAGTTTGTATGGGCTGGGGCGGTATTTGCGTCCCAATGGAGTGGACAGCCGGACGTATTTTGATAAGATTTTTCGGGCGTGCGACGCAACCCGTGCGCAACAAAATAAGGAGTGACGTATATGCAGGATGAGAAAATTCGTCGGATAAACGAATTGGCTAAAAAGAGTCGGGAAGAGGGGCTTACCCCTGAGGAGTTGCAAGAGCAGCAGACCTTGCGGGCAGAGTATGTAGCCTCTTTCCGAGCCAGCTTAAAAGCGCAGCTGGATAACACGTTGATTGTGGATGCGGACGGGAATCGCGTGCGCCCGAAGCCGAAGGCGCCGTTGTCCTAAGCGAAATAGGGCTTGTATATTACGGCACATTCGTGTATACTGAGATAAAATAAGGCAGGCTAAACAAAGGAGGAAGTAATATGGATACTTTGTTACATTTGTTGGATACAAATGCGCGGCTGAGCACAAAACAAATGGCGATTATGGCAGATATGACCGAGCAACAGGTGGAAGCACACCTGGCAAAACTGGAAAAAGACGGCGTTGTGCGCGGATATAAGGCGCTGATTGATTGGGACCGTACGGACCGTGAATACGTTACGGCTATTATTGATTTGCAAATTGCCCCCACCAAAGACCGCGGTTTTGACGGCGTGGCGGAATTGATTATGCAGTTCGACGAGGTGGAGAGTGTGTCGCTGATGTCGGGCGGATACGATTTGTCCGTCACCATCACCGGGCGTTCTTTCCGGGACGTGGCGATGTTCGTGGCGAAACGGTTATCGCCTCTGGATGGCGTGTTGTCCACCGCGACGCACTTTGTGCTGAAAAAATACAAGGAGCGGGGCGTGCTCTTCACCGACGGTGAAAAGGACGAAAGAGGCCAGTTATGAATTATGAACGATTACTCAACCCGATATTGTCAGAAATAAAACCATCCGGCATTCGGAAGTTTTTTGATATCGCGGTGGAAATGGAGGATGTTATCTCCTTGTCGGTGGGCGAACCGGATTTTTCGACGCCTTGGCATATCCGACAGGAAGGCATCCAAACGTTGGAGAAAGGGCGTACATGGTATAGTCCCAACGCCGGGTTGTTGGCGTTGCGTGAAGCCATTGCGGCGTACGTCTCGCGGCACAACGGTGTCGATTATGAGCCTAAAACCGAGGTTTTGGTGACCGTGGGAGGCAGCGAAGCGATTGATTTAGCCTTTCGGGCGCTGTTGCGTCCCGGAGACGAGGTGCTGATTCCGGAGCCGAGTTTTGTGTGCTACGATCCGCTCACCCGCATGGCGGGTGGCGTGCCGGTGCCGCTGGAAACATGCCAAGAGGATGCCTTCCGTTTAACAGCAGACACGGTGCGTGCGGCGATTACACCGCGCACGAAATTGTTGGTTTTACCGTATCCCAACAATCCTACCGGAGCCATTATGTGTCGTGAAGATCTGGAAGCTATCGCGGATGTGTTGCGTGGCACGGATATCATGGTGCTGTCAGACGAAATTTATAGTGAGTTGACCTATGGACGCAAGCACGTGAGCATTGCGTCGTTGCCGGGCATGCAGGAGCGCACGTTGCTTATCAGCGGTTTCTCTAAAGCGTTTGCCATGACCGGCTGGCGTCTTGGCTACGCGTGCGGTCCGGCGCCCGTGATGCGTTTGCTCATTAAACTGCATCAGTTTGGCATTATGTGCGCCCCCACTACCGCGCAGTATGCGGCAATTGAGGCGCTGAAAAACGGCGATGCAGATGTGCGTGCCATGCGAGACGAATACAATATCCGTCGGCGGTTTATTGTGGACGGATTCAACGAACTCGGACTCACCTGCTTCGAACCGGAGGGCGCTTTTTATGTGTTCCCGTGCATCAAGAGCACCGGTATGGATTCGGAGACATTCTGTCACCGTTTGTTGCAAGAGCAACGCGTGGCTGTGGTGCCGGGTGATGCGTTCGGCGCATGCGGCGAGGGGTATGTGCGTGTTTCCTACTGCTATTCCTTAAAGCATATCACCGAGGCCTTGCAGCGTATTCGCACTTTCTTGAAGGAGAACGGATTATGCAAGTGACAGTGCAGGCTCCGGCAAAAATCAACTTAACTTTGGATGTCGTGGGTGTGCGCGCGGATGGTTATCATCTGTTGGAAAGTGTTATGCAAACCGTCGATTGTTGTGATACCCTGTCCGTGCGTCCCGCGCCGGCTGGACAGATTCTTTTGGACGTGCAGGGTGCCTCTGTGGGCCCTGTGGAGAAAAACACCGTGTATCGCGCGGCAAAACGGTTTTTCGAGCATACCGGCGTCGCCGGCGGGGTGGACATACGCTTAGAAAAGCGAATCCCCCAACAGGCCGGCATGGGCGGTGGTAGTGCCGACGCGGCGGCGGCGTTGCGGGCGTTGGATGCCTTATATGGCACGCGTCTGCCCTTGCCGGTGTTGCAGCAACTGGGCTTGCAGGTGGGTGCCGACGTACCGTTTTGCGTGGTTGGCGGCACCGCTTTTGTCACTGGCATTGGGGAGCAAGTGCGCATGTTGCCGGCGTTGCCGGATTGTTATATCGTGGTGGCCCAGCCGCCGGAGGGGGTATCCACAGCCACCGCCTATCAGGCGCTGGATGCCGCGCCGATAATGAATCGCCCCCATCACCCGTTGTTTTTGCAAGCGTTGCAACAAGGGGATTTGAAGGTTCTATGCCAAGGAGCGGCGAATGTGTTTGAAGAGGCGTTGGACGTGCCGGGTGTAACCGCGGTGCGGCGCTGTATGGATGCTTTTGCGCCGTTGTGCGCTCAAATGACCGGCAGTGGTTCGGCGGTGTTTGCCGTGTTTTCCGATAGTGCGGCGGCACAGAGGTGCTTGGCTGCGTTGCAGAAAACGTGGCCCGACAGTTTTTTGTGTCGGCCTTGTGAGTTGCCGCCGGTGTCGTGCCGTTTGTAAAAGAATGTGTATAAAGTGTAAAAAACCCGCCCATACTGCTGGTATCAGTAGAAAGGGCGGTTTTTTATGAGCAACAAAAGACGCTGGATACAAGCCATCACCGGAGGGCTTGTGTTATGTTTAATTTTCTCTTTGTGCGGGTTTTATGGTCGATGCGAAGGGGTGCGCGATGAAATGCTGCGCCTGCACATTCTCGCTCACTCGGATAGCGACGCCGACCAACAATTGAAATTGCAAGTGCGGGATGCTGTGGTGAATGCGGCGGCCGGTTGGTTGGATGGGGCGTGCGACCGCGACGAAGCGGCAGCTTTGGCGCAAGAGTGTCTGCCGGCGCTGGAACAGGTGGCTCGGCAGACGGTTGCGGCGGCGGGGTATACCTATCCGGTGCAGGCGGAGCTTTGCCGGATGTATTTTCCGACGCGGCAATATGAGTCGGTGACTTTGCCGGCGGGTATGTACGATGCAGTGCGGTTCACCATCGGCGATGGGAAAGGGAAAAACTGGTGGTGCGTGGTATACCCGCCGTTGTGCGCGGGTGCGGCGGCCGACCGGCGGCAGCTCGGGGATGTGTTGAACGCCGGTCAAGAGGAGCTGGTGACCGGCGGCAGTCGGTATGTGATGCGGTTCAAAATCGTAGAATGGGTGGAGGGCTTGATGCATTTTTTTCGGCGTGACAGGGGAGGATAAAAAAGTCGGCAAAAATTAAAAATCCCCCTTGACAAATCCTTCCTCATAGTGTATTATAGTCAAGCGGTTTCGGTGAAATCGTGGTGACAGGCACCTTTAGCTCAGTTGGTAGAGCACCTGACTCTTAATCAGGGTGTCCACGGTTCGAGCCCGTGAAGGTGCACCAATATGGCCCGTTGGTCAAGTGGCCTAAGACTCCGGCCTCTCACGCCGGCAACACGAGTTCGAATCTCGTACGGGTCACCATAGTTGGTGTTGATGACGGTGAGGGTACACCCGTTCCCATCCCGAACACGGCAGTTAAGCTCATTCGTGCCCACGATACTTGGTTGGAAGCGACCCGGGACAATAGGTAGATGCCAACACAACGGCTTTGCTGCAAAGCGAAGCTATATATTGCTCCTTAGCTCAGTCGGTAGAGCGCATGACTGTTAATCATGATGTCGTCAGTTCGAGCCTGACAGGAGCAGCCACAAAAAAGCACCACCCAATAGGGTGGTGCTTTTTTTGTGCTTTTTCGGTCAGTTTTAGACGACATCATGATTAACGTGCAATAAGAATTAGGGCAATGTTTACCGTTTTCGCGTTGGCGAAATGGCGGTTATCTAGACCGCCAAGGGAAACTTGCGCAGGTTTTGCGAAGCAAAAACTGCAGGCGTCAGTTCGAGCCTGACAGGAGTAGCCAGAAAACCTCGTTCTTCGGAACGAGGTTTTTTCATTTATTGCGAAAAGATGGTTATATGCATGCTGCCATAAGGCAGGGCGAGGCATAGGTGCAACTCAACAAGAAAAAGCCGTTAAAACACATTTTTTGTTGACTTTCGGTGTGCTTATTGTTATAGTTGTCACAGAGCGAATGGGCTGCGGTTTGACAAATTTTGGAGTCGTCGACTTTCATTTCAAGAAACAAGCGCGTGAAAGATTCTTTAACAAAGAGGAGATGAGTGGTTTTGTCTAAATATTTCAAATGCATCACCGATAAACCAGCGTTGTCTTACAAGTGTGGGGAGAAGATCGTCATCCGCATTGTGGCGCGAGATAATTGCATTGATATTGGCTGCCAACATATTCATTGGAAAATAGAAGGCGATGATGGACAAAAGAAAGAGGGGCTTGGCAGTTGCCGGCCGGGCAAACCGCTCGTTTTGGAAACGTCGCTTTCTCGGCCCGGTTTCGTGCATGTGACTTGTCGGGCCTATACATCGGGTGGCGTTATAGATTATAGCTTCGATTTATTGGAAGCAAGCGCCGGTGCCGAGGTGGAAAAACTGGAATATTGTGATACCATCCCGGAGGATTTTGATGCGTATTGGCAAGAGCTGGAAACTCTGGTGGCGGATTTCCAACCGGAGGTGCTTTACAAAAAAGCATGCGCGATTGCGGATGAAGTGGATGTGTATGACGTGCGCATATCCACGCCGGAGGGTCGCCCGGCATCGGGGTATATCTCCATTCCTCGCAAAGAGGGCAAATACCCGTTGATGATGAGTTTTATGGGGTATAACGTGTGTGGCTCACCGGCCAATCATCGCTCCGATGCGATTGTGGCGGTATTCAATGCACACGGCATTGAAAATGACCTTTCCGCTATTGAGCTTAAAGAGAAATATTATCACGAACTGGTAGAGCCGGCTTACGGTTTTGATGAAACCGAAAACGCGTCCAATAAAACGACGTATTGGCGCAACATGATGTTGCGCAATTTAGTAGCGGCGAAATATCTCAAAACGTTGCCGCAGTGGGATGGTGAGCGTTTCGTTGCCGAAGGCGTAAGTCAGGGTGCCTTGCAAGCTACCACCTTAGCCGCCCACGATAAAGATGTCTCCTTCTTGGAAATTGGGATTCCGTGGTTCTGCAATCTGAACGCGGAAAACCATGGATATATGGCGGGTTGGCGTCCTAAATATGCCGAAGGTCTACGGTATTTTGATACGGTGGCGCAGGCCACGCGGGTAACCTGTCCGGTGTCTATTCGGGCGTATTTGGGGGATTATACCTGCCCGCCCGCTACCATTGTGGTGCTTTACAAAGCATTCAAGGGCCGCAAATCGCTGGATTTCATTCAAGCCGGCAACCACGTGTACCGTCCGCCGGAGATAGAGAGCTACCATTGGCGGTATGATCCGGAAAACCCGACCGGCGAAGTGAAAAAAGGTATATATCGCCATTATAAAGGCAACGAATATCGTGTGCTGGACACTTTCCTCGATAGCGAAACGCGTCAACCGATGGTGTTGTATCAGGCGTTGTATGGAGAGGGCCAGAAATGGGCGCGTCCACAGCACATGTTTAATGAGTGGATACTGCTGGACGATAGACAGGTTAAACGATTCACATACGTGGGTGAATAATACGGTTTTTTGCTTTTTATTTGTGTGTGGCACATTCTCCTCACTCCTTTCCCATATACATAGTGGGAAAGGAGTGATTTTTTTGGATAGATATACGAGGATGCCGTATTTTTTGTCTGTTTTGCGACGCAAGCCTCCGCAGGTGGCGCGACTCGCGGGGGCGCCTGAATACGCAGATGTACGGGGGCTTGTGCGGTTTTACAACACCCCTGTGGGCGTGCTTGTGGCGGCGGAGGTGTATCACCTTCCTGCCGAGGAAGAAAACAATGGACAGGGCGTGTTTGCTTTTCACGTGCACGAAAGCGGGCCTTGCGAACAGCCGCATGAGATGGGAAAGGACGCAGATCCTTTTGCTATGGTCGGCACGCATTACAATCCCCAAGAGCGGCCGCACCCCTATCATGCAGGGGATATGCCTCCGCTGTTTTCCAACAACGGGTATGCGTTTCAGGTTTTTCTCACAAACCGTTTCACATTGGGGGAGATAAAGGGCAAAACGGTCATTATTCATAAAAACGTGGACGATTTTACAACGCAACCATCGGGCGGCGCGGGCGAAAAGATTGCTTGCGGCGACATCCGCATGTGGTAACCGAAGATTCAAAAAAGAACCGAGCCCAAGGCTCGGTTCTTTTTTGTTTTATTTTTTTCTTGCAGGGAGCGACGGCTCATATGCCAAAATGTCGCCGGGTTGGCAATCGAGTTCGCGGCAGATGGCTTCCAGGGTGGAAAAGCGAACGGCGCGTGCACGGTTATTTTTCAGAATGGAGAGGTTGGCCAGCGTGATGCCGACGCGGTCGGCTAATTCCGTCAGCCCGATTTTTCGCTTTGCCATGACCACGTCCAAATTAATAACGATACCCATATGGTGTTTTCCTCCTTTATATGGTCATGTCGTTTTCTTCTTTATAGCGGTTGGCTTGCCGAAACAGTTCTGCAAACACAAGCAGAATACAACCCACCATGACGGAACAGATGAACAATGCCGCCATAAAGAACTTCAAAAACCAGAACATAGTGACAAAATACAGACCGGCCAGCACCAAGCATTCCACCGCCAAAATCCGCAGGCGACGGACGGTGTTGTCGGAGAAAACGCGGTTGTGATTTACGTTGTGCATGATACCGCGTGCTTGCCATAAAATTAATTGTAAGAATAAGCCGGAATACACCAAAATTACCAGATATTTTATATACAGAGGGTCGGAATGCGGGCGTTCGGTAATCCAGGTGATGCTCCACGGCAATGTGAGCAATACACCGAGAGAAAACACCATGAGTGCGATAAGCCCGCCCTCAATCAAACGGCTCAGGCCACCTTTTCCAATCAGTTTCATAATGGGGGAGTCTCTCCTGTCCTGTGTTTTAGAATAGCAACCACATTATATTGCTTTTCGATAAAAATGTCAACTAAAAAGGCAAAAAATGACCGAACAGAGCGGTTTGCGGTTGAAACGCATGCCTGTTCGGTCGGTTTGTGCAAGGAGTTTTGTGATGTGTGCGGTGGGGTTCGGCGTTTTTGGGGGTTATGTGCCGGCAAACTGGCTGTTGTATAGGGTGGCGTAAAACCCGCCTTTTTTCAACAGTTCTTCGTGCCGTCCTTGTTCCACAATGGCACCGTCCTTCATCACCAGAATGCAGTCGGCTGTACGGATGGTGGACAGGCGATGGGCGACGATGAAGGTGGTGCGCCCTTTCATGAGCTTGTCAAAGGCGGCCTGTACCCGCCGTTCGGTGACGGCGTCGATGGAGGAAGTGGCCTCATCGAGGATGAGAATCGGCGGCTGGCACAACATCACACGAGCAATGCAAAGCAACTGCCGCTGACCGAGGGAGAGGGTGTTGTTTTCCGGCGAAAGCGGTGTGTCATACCCTTGCGGCAAGCGTAAAATGAAATTATGGGCATGGGCTGCTTTGGCGGCGGCTATCATTTCCTCTTCGCTCGCGTTGGGGCGCCCGAACAGTATGTTTTCCCGCACGGTGCCGCTTTTTAGCCACGTGTCTTGCAAAACCATACCATAATTGGCACGCAGGCTTTGTCTGGAAACCTCTCGGATGTCGGTGCCTTGCACGCGGATGGTGCCGGTGTCGACGTCATAGAACCGCATGAGCAGGTTGATAAGGGTGGTTTTGCCGCAGCCGGTTGGTCCCACGATGGCTATGCGTTGACCGGGTTGCACCTGTAAGCGGATGTCCTGCAACAGCGGTTTGTCCGGGTGATAGGAAAAGGAGATGTTATCCATCTCGACGCTTCCCGTCACCGGGTGGGGCAATGTGTGCGATGGATTTGGGCTTTCAGCTGGCTCGTCGAGCAGCGCGAAAAAGCGTCCCGCACAAGCCAGTGCGTTTTGCAGCTCGGTGACTACGCCGGATATTTCGTTAAAGGGTTTGGCGTATTGGCCGGCGTAGTTGAGGAAAATCGTCAACCCGCCCACCGTCAGACTGCCGCTGATGGCGGCGAGTGCGCCGGCGAGACCAACCCCCGCATAGATGGTGCTGTTGATAAAGCGTGTGGTGGGATTGACCAGCGACGCGAAGAAGGTGGCACGGCGCGAACAGCGTTCGAGGCGCGCGTTTATGTCGTCGAACCGGTCGCCATTCTCCTGCTCTTGTCCAAAGGCTTGGATGAGTTTTTGTTGGTTTACGCGTTCATCAACGAAGGCGGTTTGCTCTCCGCGGATGGCGGCCTGCTCCTGAAACAGGGAGAAGGTGCGCCGGGCAATGAAGGAGGCAATCAGCAAAGACAGAGGTGTTAAAACCACCACAACCAACGTGATGAGCGGATGGATGGCGAGCATGAAAAGCAACACGCACAGCAAGGTGGCTAGACCGGTGAATAATTGGGTGAAACCCATTAGCAGACCGTCCGCAAACTGGTCGACATCGGTGATAATCCGGCTGACAATGTCGCCGATCGGATGACCGTCGAGGTATCGCAGTGGCAGGCGTTGCAGATGACAAAAAGCATCTTGTCGCATCCGCTCCACCACGCGATAGGTGATGCGGTTGTTCGCGGTGTTCATAATCCATTGCAGAAGAGCGGTTATCCCGACAAGCACCGCAGCTTTCAGCAATTGCTCGGCAACAACCGGGAAGTCCACGCGACCGGGGCCCAGTATATGGTCGATGGCTTGACCGAGCAGAATGGGAATGTATACCGTCAGCGCCACCGACGCGGCGGCGCACAACAGAGACAAAATAAGCGACCAGCGCTCGCGACGGATATAGCGCCATACGCGCATAAGCGTTTTGCGCCGTTCGGTGGAGTTTGATGTATCTTTACGCATGGGACGGCACCTCCTCCCGCTTTTGGGATGCAGCGATGGCTTGGTATTCCGGGCAGGTGGCGAGCAACTGTTCGTGCGTGCCTACCCCTGTCAGCCGGCCATCATCCAAAACCGCGATGCGGTCAGCCGCTTGCACGGTAGCGATGCGTTGGGAGATGAGCAGTATGGTGGGATGCCAGGGCAGATGCGACAGTGCTTGTCGCAAAGCGGCTTCGGTGGCATAGTCCAACGCGGCCGCGCTGTCATCCAAAATCAAGATGGCGGGCTGCCGCACTAAGGCGCGCGCGATGGTCAACCGCCCTCTTTGTCCACCGGACAGGTTGCGTCCTCCTTGCTCGATGACAAAATCTAAGCCACCGGGTTTTTGCTGGATAAAGTCTTTGGCTTGGGCGGATTCTAGAGCCTGCCACAGGCGCTGGTCGTCCGCCTCCGGACATCCGAAACGCAGATTTTCCCGCACGGTGCCGTGGAACAGTACCGCTTGTTGTGGGACAAGACCGATTTGCCCCCGCAGGGTTTCCGCCGGTATAGATTGCACGTCCACGCCGTCAATACAGACCTGCCCGGATGTAGCATCATAAAAACGAGGGATGAGGTTAATAAGGGTCGTTTTGCCGGCGCTGGTACCGCCGATGATTCCCATGGTTTCACCCGGTGCGACGGAGAGAGATACCCCTTCCAAGGCCGGACGACTGTTTGGGTGATATTGCAACGTAACATCCGAAAAGGCAATGCGTGGCGCGCCGGGCACGGGCGCGGGCGCGGCATCGGCATCGGCGGCGACCGGCAATTCCAAGGCAGCCTCGATGCGTTTGCCACAAGCCACGGCTTTGGTGATGGTGATGATAAGATTGGCGAGTTTCACCAGTTCCACCAGGATTTGCGACATGTAGTTGTATAGCGCCACGACCACCCCTTGGGTGAGCAGTCCGGCTTGCACCCGTATGGCACCGGACCAAAGCAGCGCTAAAATAGCCCCGTTGATGAGCACGTAGGTCAGCGGGTTGAGCAAAGCGCCGATGCGTCCGACAAAGAGTTGCGCGCCGGTGAGTGCGGCGTTGCTGTCTTGGAATGCAGCGATTTCCTCTTCTTCTTTGCGAAAAGCCCGAACAACCCGCACACCGCTTAAGGTTTCTTTTGTGCGTCCGAGCACCGTATCCAGGCGCTTTTGCACGTGTTTGTATAACGGGATGCATGGCAGCATAATGCCGAACACGGCGACGGCCAAAAGCGGGATGATTACAACGAATATCCAAGCGGCTTGCACGTCCAGCGTGAATGCCATGAACATAGCGCCGAACACCACGAAGGGAGAACGCAACAACAGGCGTAAGGCCAGGTTGACACCGGTCTGCACCTGATTGGTATCGCCGGTGAGGCGCGTGATCAAGGTGGCGGTGCTGGTTTCATCCAATGTGCGATAGGAAAGACGTTGGATATGGTGAAACAGCGCTCCTCGTAAGCGAGCCGCAAAGCCGGTTGCCGCCTTGGCGGAAAAATACTGCGCCGTGAGAGAAAACGCCAGCCCCACAAGACCGAGTGCCGCCATCGCCAGGCACAAGCCGATGACATAGGGCTTGCGGTCCGATCCGCTCAGCCCGTGGTCGATGATGGCGGCCACCAGCAAAGGAATCAGCAACTCCAAAACGGCCTCGGCTAATTTCAGCAGAGGTCCCGCTATGCATTCTTTTCGATAAGGTTTCATGTAACGCAATAGTTTTCTCATAGCTGTCCTTCCTTTTTGGCAACGGCATGATTTCCTTTGTATTGTATCACAGTTTTCCTCCGGAGAAAACCCTTTATTTTCCTTATTACGAGAAAAGGTGCGCGTAGGAGGGGTTTGTTCACGGAAAATTTACCCGCCGAGGTTGTAAGTTGTACGAAATTGTGCTATACTTACTTGTATTGTCTGGGCGAAATCCACCGAATAAGAGAGGTTTGACGATATATGTCTATATTAAAAGCGTTGTTTGGTGATTACAGCGCCAAGGAAGTGAAACGGGTGCGCCCGTTGTGCGACCGTGTGTTGGCGTTGGAGGACACCTATCGAGCGATGGATGAAGAAACGTTGCGCGGTCAGACGCAGGTATTGCGAGATAGATTGGCCGCCGGCGAAACGCTGGATGCGATTTTGCCGGATGCCTATGCGGTGTGTCGGGAGGCATCCGACCGTGTGCTGGGTATGCGGCATTTTCCGGTGCAAATCATCGGCGGCATCATTTTGCACCAAGGGCGTATTGCTGAGATGCGCACCGGTGAAGGTAAAACCTTGGTGGCGACGTTGCCGGCCTATCTCAATGCCTTGGCGGGCGAGGGTGTGCACATCGTCACGGTGAACGATTATTTGGCTCGCCGCGATAGCGAGTGGATGGGCAAGGTGTATCGCTATTTGGGACTGACGGTGGGCTTGATTACCCATGACCAGCCGAAAGAACAGCGTCGCGCCGCCTATCTGGCGGACATCACCTACGGCACGAATAATGAATTGGGCTTTGATTATCTGCGCGACAACATGGTTGTGCGGCAGAGCGATAAGGTGCAGCGCGGGCATCATTTTGCCATCGTCGACGAGGTGGACTCCATCCTTATCGACGAAGCACGCACGCCGCTTATCATCTCCGGTCAGGGAGACAAGTCCACGGAATTATACACCGTGGCTGATCAGTTTGCTAAGGGCTTGAAAGCGCATCGCATCAAAGAGATGGACGCCAAGGAAGAGCAGGATGCGGTGGACGGCGATTACATCGTCGACGAAAAAGCGCGCACTGCCACCCTGACACAAGCCGGCGTGAAAAAAGCGGAAGCCTTTTTCAAGGTGGACAATCTGATGGAATCCGAGCATGTAACTTTGTTGCATCACATCAACCAAGCCATCAAAGCGCGCGGCGTGATGCAACGCGATGTGGATTACGTTGTCAAAGACGGTCAGGTGCTGATTGTGGACGAATTTACCGGCCGCATTATGTTCGGCCGGCGGTATAACGAGGGCTTGCACCAGGCGATTGAAGCGAAAGAGGGCGTTAAGGTCGAGCGGGAGAGCAAAACCTTAGCCACCATCACCTTCCAGAACTTTTTCCGCTTGTATAAAAAGCTGTCCGGCATGACCGGTACCGCCATGACGGAGGAGATGGAGTTCAACCAGATCTATCGACTGGACGTGGTGGAGATTCCCACCAACAAACCGGTCGTGCGGCAGGACCATCCGGATGTGATTTACAAGACCGAGATGGGCAAATTCCGCGCCATCATTCAGCAGATTCAGGCGTGCCACGAGCGGCAACAGCCGGTGCTTGTCGGTACCATTTCCATTGAAAAATCCGAACTGCTGTCGAAACTTCTCAAAAAGGCAGGCATTCCGCATGAGGTGCTCAATGCGAAATACCACGAGAAAGAGGCGGAAATCGTTGCACAGGCGGGTAAACTGGGTGCGGTTACCATCGCCACCAACATGGCGGGGCGCGGCACCGATATTATGCTCGGTGGTAATCCGGAATTTCTGGCCAAGGCAGAGATGCGCCGGCTGGGCGTGTCCGAGGAATTGATTGCGGAATCCACTGCCTATGGAGAGACGGCCGATGAGGAGATTCTCGCCGCCAGAGAGCAGTTCCGGCAACTGCACGACAAATACAAGCAACAAATCCACCCCGAGGCGGAGAGCGTAAAAGAAGCCGGCGGTCTGTTTATTCTCGGCACCGAGCGGCATGAATCCCGTCGTATAGATAATCAGCTACGCGGGCGCGCCGGCCGACAGGGGGATCCGGGTGCTACTCGTTTTTATCTGTCGTTAGAGGACGACCTGATGCGTTTGTTTGGCGGCGCCCGCATTGACAGCATGATGGAAATGTTGGGTATTGACGAGGATACGCCGATTGAAAACAAACTGCTGTCCAATTCCATCGAGAGCGCCCAACGCCGTGTGGAAGAGCGTAACTTCGGCATCCGTCGCGACGTGCTTAAATACGACGACGTCATGAACAAACAGCGCGAGGTTATCTATGGCCAGCGTGACACCGTGCTCGCGGATGAAAACGTGCAGGATAGCATCGTGAAAATGGTGGAACAATCCATCCGCGCGAATGTGGCGCAGTATACGGTGGATGACGTCAACCACGAGAACTGGAATTTGGATGGTTTGCGCAGTTATTATGCCGGTTGGTTAACGAACGAGCAGGATTTCCGTTTCACATTGCAAGAATTAGAGGACGCTGACCGAGAGGATATCATGCAAACCTTGACCGACCGCGCGATGGCGCTTTATCAGGCGAAGGAAAAGCAATATGGCGCCGAGATAATGCGGGAGGTAGAGCGGGTGGTGTTGCTCAACACGGTCGACCGCTATTGGATGGACCACATTGACAACATGGATGAGTTGCGTCGTGGTATTCATTTGCGCGCTATCGGCCAACACGATCCGGTAGTTATGTACCGCAACGAAGGGTTTGAGATGTTTGAGCAAATGGTGGGCGCCATTCGTGAGGATACCGCGCGCGCGGTGCTGACGGTGCAACTGCGTGGGGACCAAGAGCCGGAGCGCAAACAGGTGGCTAAAATCACCGGCACCTCGGTGGATGATGGTTCACAGAAAAAGCAGCCGGTGCGCAAGGCGGCGGGCGATAAGGTCGGCCGCAACGATCTTTGCCCCTGCGGCAGCGGCAAGAAATACAAAAAATGTTGCGGGGCACAAAGCGGCAACTGATCTTTGTGTAGGAGAGAGGATGTTTTATAGATGAAACTAGGTATTGTAGGGTTACCGAACGTGGGCAAATCCACGTTGTTTAACGCCATTACAAACGCCGGCGCACAAAGCGCGAACTTCCCGTTTTGCACCATCGACCCCAACGTGGGTGTGGTGGCGGTGCCGGACAAGCGGCTGGATGCCTTGTGCGAGCTGTACACCGAAGGCGGTAAAGTGCCGCCCATTGTGCCGGCGGTTATCGAATTTGTGGACATCGCCGGCTTGGTCAAAGGCGCGAGCAAAGGCGAGGGGTTAGGCAATAAGTTCCTTGCCAACATCCGGGAATGCGATGCTATCGTGCACGTGGTGCGCTGTTTTGAAAATGAGGATATTATTCATGTGGAGGGGAGCATTGACCCTTTGCGGGATATCGAAACCATTGATTTAGAACTGATTTTCTCGGATATGGAAATGGTGGAGCGACGCATAGCCAGAGTGTCTAAGGACATCAAGGGCGATAAGAGCCTGCAAAAAGAGCTGGATTTCCTCAAACGCGTGCAAAGCACATTGGAGGGCGGTCAACCGGTGCGCGCGGTGGAGTGCGACGAGGACGAGCGTGCGATGCTCGGCAACATGGCGTTGCTCACGTCCAAGCCGATTATCTACGCGGCGAATCTCAGCGAAACGGACTTTGCCGACGGCGAGCCAAAAAACAACCCGCACTACAAACAGGTGGAGGCGTTGGCGGCATCGCAGGGCGCCGAGGTGCTGCCTATCTGCGCGCAGATGGAAGCGGATATCGTGGACATGGAGCCGGAGGAGAAGGCGCTGTTTCTGTCCGAACTGGGGCTGGAACATTCCGGCCTTGACCGCCTTATCCAAAAGAGTTATCATCTGCTCGGGTTGATTTCCTTTCTCACGGCGGGTGAAAAAGAGGTGCGTGCCTGGACGATTCGCCGGGGCTGGAAAGCCCCGCAGGCGGCCGGTCGCATCCACACCGATTTCGAGCGCGGATTCATTCGCGCACAGGTGATTGCGTATGACGATTTGGTAGCTTGCGGTAGTTTGGCCAATGCCCGCAGCAAGGGCCTGGTGCGTACCGAAGGCAAGGAATATATCGTGCAGGACGGCGATGTGGTAGAGTTCCTGTTTAACGTGTAAAATATAGTCAGATTAACCGTAAAAAGGCGGCTTGATGTATGTACATCGGGCCGCCTTTTTGTGTTTTTAATTTATTTCTAAAAAAACAAAAAAATTGCAAATTTCCTATTGCAATTTATATAAATACTAGTTATAATGTTCATAAGTGGTGAAAAGTGCATCAAAGTGGTGCCAAGTGGGGATTTTCCACATTTTCCACACAGTTTTCCACAACGACGTGGAGGATGCTATTTAGAAGGAAAGGAGCGTGATGGGTACATGATGCTGTATGGTCGGTTTGAACACAATATGGATGCCAAGGGGCGTGTCTTTGTCCCCGTCAAGCTCCGTGAGAAATTGGGAGAAACCTTCATCGCCGCATGTGTGCTCGACCGTTGCGTGAGTCTGTATTCCATGGAAGAATGGAACGGCTTGTTGGAGAAATTGGCCAGCGGTCCCATGGCAGAAACGAGAAAGTTGCTGCGTCGGGTGACGGAATCCGCTGAGGATGTCACGCCGGATGCGCAAGGGCGTATTCTGTTGAACAAAAACCTGATTGCCCACGCCTCGTTGGAAAAGCCGGCGCTCATCATCGGTGCCGGTCGGCGGGCTGAGATTTGGAATCCGGCTGTGTATGAGGCAGAGATGGCAGACATGACCGACGAAAAGTTGGAAGAAGAATTTATCAAATACGGATTTTAAAGTATAGAGAGGTGGCGCAAGCATGGCGCATACTGCTACCGGGTATCACAAGCCGGTTTTGCTGGAACAAACCATGGAAGCGCTGCACATTCAGCCGCAGGGAATATACTTGGACGGCACAGCCGGTGGCGGTGGCCACAGTGCGGCCATCGCGAAACAGCTCAAAACCGGCCGTCTTATCGCCCTGGACCAGGATCCGGACGCCATCGCGGCCGCCGGTGAGCGGTTGCAAGGGTTGCCTGCGACGGTGGTACAGTCGAATTTCCGCGATATGGACCGCGTGTTGGACAAGCTCGGCGTGGATGGCGTCGACGGTATCTTGTTGGACATCGGCGTATCCTCGCATCAGTTGGACACCCCCGAGCGAGGGTTTTCCTATCACCACGATGCGCCGCTGGACATGCGCATGAGCCAGTCGGGTGATACGGCGGCTGACCTGATAGCCCGTCTATCGGAGTCGGAATTAGCGTTTATATTTTACCGCTATGGTGAGGAAAAATTCTCCCGCGGGATTGCTCGCGCGATTGTCAGGGAACGGGACAAGGCTCCGATTGAAAGCACCTTGCAGTTGGCTGATTTGGTCAGTCGTTCGGTTCCTGCGGCGGCACGGCGGGACGGACACCCGGCTCGACGCGTGTTTCAAGCGTTGCGCATCGCCGTCAACGGCGAATTGGATTGCTTATCGGCGGCGTTGGACACCGCTTTTGATTGTTTGAATCCCGGCGGCCGGTTGGCTGTCATCACCTTCCATTCTTTGGAAGATGCCATGGTAAAAACGAGGTTTCAATCCTGGCGGCAAGGATGCACTTGTCCGAAGGAATTGCCCGTTTGTGTGTGTGGTCG
>JAFPCP010000012.1 GCA_017423825.1 Clostridia bacterium
ATAATCGTCGCGCCGGGCCGCAGCAAATCGCGCTCCTCGGCATCGGCAATCATAGCCGCCGCGATGCGATCCTTGGCACTTCCGGCCGGGTTAAAATATTCCAATTTAGCTAACAAGCGGCCATCAGGATAAAACCGATTTAATTCCAAGAGCGGTGTACCGCCAATCAAGTCGGTTATGGAATGAGCGATACGCATAATGCCATCCCCTTTCGTTTCGCTGATTATACCATCCGTCGCGATCGGTGTCAAGGCGACCGCCGTTGACAAATGAAGGCAATCTGTGATATTATTGTATGAAATTATGAGAGGAGGGTTCCCTATGAATGAAGCCTTTTCACGCACAGCTATTCAGCTGGGGGAAGATGCTGTTCAAAAGCTATCGACAATGCGTGTAGCTGTATTCGGCATTGGCGGAGTCGGTGGCTATACGGTAGAAGCATTGGCACGCAGCGGTATCGGCGCCCTCGATCTCATTGACGACGACGTCGTAGCGGTATCCAATATCAACCGACAACTTATTGCTACTCACGATACTGTGGGTGAATATAAGGTCGATGCCGCCGCTCGTCGCATCGCTGCAATCAATCCCAACGCGGTTGTCCATACCCACAAGACCTTTTTTCTCCCGCAAACTGCGGATAAATTTGATCTATCGGTTTACGATTATATTGTGGATGCCATTGACACCGTGGCCGCGAAAATCGCGCTGGTACAGGCGGCGCAAGCCGCCAATGTACCTATTGTAAGTTGTATGGGCGCAGGAAACAAACTGGATGCTACCGCCTTTCAGGTAGCGGATATCAGCAAAACGACGGTATGCCCTCTCGCCCGTGTAATGCGTAAAGAATTGGGGAAACGCGGTATAAAACACCTGAAAGTAGTTTATTCCACCGAGGCCCCGCTTGACGGAATTATCCCCGACGCGCCTGCGGCAGAAAGCGATACGCGCCCTGCACAAGGCCGCGTGAAACCCACCCCCGGCAGCAACGCCTTTGTTCCTGCGGTTGCGGGACTCATACTTGCCGGCGAGGTCATTCGTGACCTGACCGGACACTCTCGATAAAGGAGAACGGATATGAATCTGCACGAATCCGGACAAATGTATTTAGAGACCATTCTGGTACTGAGCAAAACTCTGCCCAGCGTTCGGTCAATTGATATTGTTGAGCATATGGGATATTCGAAACCAAGTGTCAGCCGCGCTATGGGACTGCTGAAAAATGGTGGATTCATTCGCATTGACGATGACGGTTACATCACCCTTACCAATGAGGGTCGCGAGGTCGCTGAAACCATCTACGAACGACACACCATTCTTACCGAAGCGTTGGTGAAATTGGGTGTAGACCACGAAACAGCATCCGAAGACGCCTGCAAAATTGAACACGCCATCAGCGACCGCTCCATAGAGGCCATCAAAGCGTATTTAAGCCTGTAAAGTGAAACAACTTAACATAAACAAACCCCCGAAACCACTGCGGTTTCGGGGGTTTTACTTTTTCTCTTAATTGCTCTCGCCCAAGCAAGCGGCGCCGACAATACCGGCATCGTTGCCCAGTTGAGCAACACACAACTGCGTCTGCTTTTTGCAGTATTTGCTGTAGCGCTCCTCTTCGATGATCTTACGAACGGGGCCTAACAGATTTTCGCCCTGACGACAAACGCCACCGCCAACACAGATAATATCCGGCTGGAAAATGTTGATGACGTTCACCAAGCCGCATGCGAGATATTTCACATACTGATCGATGACAGCCTGACCGGCTGC
>JAFPCP010000013.1 GCA_017423825.1 Clostridia bacterium
AACGGCCACCCGGCCGTACAACTGCCCGAGACGGTGAAAGGGTATAATTATTTTGATTACGGCCCGAATTTCAAGGTGACCTATCCGGAAGATATTAAAATCGTCGAGATGTTAATCAATCGCCGCAACGGGAATGAATAAAAAAGCGGACGGATTTTGCCGTGCAGGTAAAATCCGTTTTCCTTTATTGGAACAGGCATAAACCCGGCCGCCGCGAGATACAATGTGCTAGGATGCCGGGAGGCTTTGAGGAGGAACGACCATGAACATTTGTCTGTATGGTGCGTCGAGCGACGCGATTGCAAAGGAATATATCACCGCCACCGAAGCGCTGGGTGAATATCTGGCCCGACAGGGGCATGGTCTTGTGTATGGTGGCGGTGGAGCAGGGCTTATGGGCGCGGCGGCGCGTGGCATGAGCCGCGGCGGCGGTCGTATTATCGGGGTGGTTCCCTCTTTTTTGCAGGTGGACGGCATTTTGTATGACCGATGTGACGAGATGATATACACCGACACCATGCGTCAGCGCAAGCAGGTGATGGAGGAACGGGCGGATGCGTTTATCGTCACCCCCGGCGGCATCGGCACCTACGAGGAGTTTTTTGAAATATACACGCTCAAACAACTTGGTCGACATGGCAAGCCGATTGTGATATATAATATCAGCGGGTATTATGATCAACTGTTGGCGATGCTGGAAAATACGGTGGCGCAGGGGTTTATGCGTGCGGCAAGCTTGGAGTTGTATACGGTGGCGGATACGCCCGAACAGGCGCTTGCACAGATGTGTGCGGGGTGCGAAACGGTGGATATCCGTCGCACAAAATTTGTAAAGGAATAAACCAAAAAAGCGGCATCCCGATGGGAGGTCGCTTTTTATTTTTTCATAAAAAAACCAATCGCCATATATCGGGAAAACACACATAATTTGCCGTACATTTCGCACAATAAAATGAAATCATTGTGAGGTGACGGCGGTATGAAGAAATGGTGGCTTATTTTGGTGGCAGGAGCCGTGGCTTGCAGCGGCATTGCTTTGGTGTTGGGGCGGCCTGCGCAGGTTCCTGTGGTGGCGACGTATACGTTGCAACCTACGTCGGTGGAGCAAACCGTGTCTTGCTCCGGTGTGATTGAATCGGCAAAGAGCACGGGTGTATATGCAGAGACCGTTTGCGTGCTGGGCGAGGTGCCGGTGCAGGCGGGGCAGGCGGTGCAGGCGGGTGAGCGATTGGCTACGGTAGATAAAGAAGCAACACAGCAGGCGGGTTTGGCGGATAACCGTGTGGCTGCCTTGGCTTTGGCGGCGATGCCGGAGGAGTTGGTTGCCCCACAGGATGGCATCCTGGTGGCGGTCAACGGGCAGGATGGGCAGGTGCTGGGGCAGGACGTGCCCTGTGCGGTGGTAGCGCCTTTATCGTCTATACGGGCGCGCATTGCGATTCGGGAGAAGGATTTGCCGGCTTTACGTGTCGGTATGCCGGTCCGGTTGAGCGGGGATGGCTTCGAAAAAAGCACCTATACCGGCACCTTGACCGATATTTCTTCCTCGGCACGTGTCAACGGAAACGAAACTGTGGTGGAGGGCGTGGTGGAGTTTTCCGAAGGGCAGGTGGACACTTCTTTGCGGTTGGGGCTTACGGCCAAGGCGTCGGTGGTGATATCTTCGGTAGAGGATGGATTGGTTATCCCATACGATGCGGTGCGCACGGATGAAAAAGGGCGTGAATACGTGTATGTCTTAGAGAACGGCATTGCCACGCGGCGGATGCCGAAGGTAGAGACGGAACTGGCAGAAGGGCTTTTGTTGGCGGATCGTGCGTTGGTTGGTGCGGTGATTGTTACACAACCGGATTTGGTGACAGCGGACGGTGTGGCGGTGCAAGCGGCACCGGAGGTCGGCCGATGAAGGGAATTTGGCGCAGCGCCTGGCTGTCTTTGCAACGCAAGCGTTTGCGCACCGCGTTGACGGTGGCAAGCATTGCTATCGGCACCGCTATGGTGGTGCTTGTTATAGGGGTGGGAGCTGTCGGAACCCGGGCGGTGAACGCAGAACTGGAAAGCATGGGCATAGACGGCTTGTCGGTGAGTTCTTCATCCGGTTTGACGCTCCCATGTTTGTCTGTTTTGCGGCAGTTGCCGGAGGTGAGTGCGGCCATGCCGTTGTCATTGCAGTTTGGGGTGTCTCGTTTCGGTCAGGGGGATTATAATGTGGTCAGTTGCGGCATTGATGCCGGGGCAGACCAGGTGATTTCGCTGGAATTGTTGCACGGCCGCTTGTTGAACCGCGGAGATGTGGCGGGCGAGAAGGCGGTGTGCGTGATTGATGCGGCGCTTGCTTTGGAGGCTTTCGGGCGGGAGAATGTGGTTGGGAAACCGCTATCCATTCACTATGAAACGGGACATCAGACGTTTACTGTCGTGGGGGTGACCGCAACCGGTAGCAGCTTGTTACAAAACGTCACGGCTATGATACCCTACATGGTGTATATTCCATACAGCACGCAACGTATGGTCACCGGATATCAAACCATCGACCAGATTGCCATACGACTGACGGATGGGGCGGTTTCGCAGAAAGCGGAACGCAGCATCCGCCAGGCATTGCGGCGCTCGGGAGAGGACGTCGGCACGCTGTTGACCGAAGATTTAGCCGCTCAGCGAGAGCGGCTGGACACCATGGTGCGTATTCTTTCGCTTTCTCTAACGGCGATAGGCGGTGTGTCGTTGCTGGTGTCGGGGTTTGGCATTCTCACGGTGATGCTGTCATCGGTGCATGAACGCACGCGAGAAATCGGCATAAAAAAAGCTATCGGCGCCACACGCGGCCGCATTTTGGCGGAATTTTTAGCCGGGGCGTTGCTCATCAGCGCGATGGGCGCTTTGTGCGGTATGGTGCTGGGTGGCGCGGGGGTGCTGGTCGGTAGTTTGCTGCTGGGATATACGCCCACTTTGCCGCTGGGACGGCTTGTGCTGGTGTTTGTTTTCACGTTGGTTTCGGGTGCGTTGTTCGGGGCTTATCCGGCCTATCAGGCGGCGGGTTTGCGGCCGGTCGAGGCGCTGCGGTATGAGGGGTAAAAAGTGTTTGCTTTTTGTCTTATTTTGTGGTATAATACTTGACGGGTTGTGTGACGCAACCCGCTTACTTATGATTTGATAGGAGAAAGAGCGAATGGGTTGCTCTTTCTTTTTGTACAATCCCTTGGCGTTTTCGAGCGCACATTGACGGAAATAGGGGTGTGAAAATTGGAAAAATATCGAATTCGGGGCGGCGTTCGTTTGTCCGGCGCGGTGGATGTCAGCGGCGCGAAAAACGCGGTGGTGGCTATTCTGCCGGCGGTGATTTTGTCCGACAGTCCCTGTTTGATTGAAAACATACCGAACATTGCCGACGTATCTACGTCGCTGAGTATATTGGAATCTTTGGGCGCGCAGGTGAATCGTTTGGACCGCAACACGGTGGAGATTGACCCGCGCACCATCCACACTTGTGAAGTGGATTATGAGTTGGCGCGGCATATGCGTGCTTCGTATTACTTCATTGGCGCCTTGCTGGGCAAATACGGACAAGCCCGTGTGCCGATGCCGGGCGGGTGCTGGTTCGGCGAGCGCCCCATCGACCTTCATCTGAAAGGTTTCAGCGCTTTGGGTGCTGTGATGGAGCCGATGGAAAACGGCATCATCGAGATGCACGCCGATATGCTGATGGGCAATTCGGTGTATTTGGATACCGTCAGCGTAGGCGCCACGGTGAATATTATGTTGGCCGCGGTGAAGGCTCGTGGTATGACCATTATCGAGAATGCGGCCAAAGAGCCACACATCGTTGACCTGGCGAACTTTCTCAACACGATGGGCGCCGACGTGCGTGGTGCCGGTACCGACGTGATTAAAATTCGTGGTGTGCAGGAATTGACGGGCGCCACCTATTCGATTATTCCCGACCAGATAGAGGCTGGCACGTACATGGCTATGGCGGTGGCGACGCACGGTGACGTGCTGGTGCGTAACGTGATTCCGAAACACTTGGAATCTATCACCGCGAAGTTGGCGGAGATGGGTGCTTTGATTGAAGAAATGGACGATGCCGTGCGGGTGCGTTGCAGCGGTCCGTTGCGTCATTGCAACGTAAAGACCATGCCGCATCCCGGATTCCCTACGGATATGCAACCGCAGATTGGTGTGCTGCTGTCTTTGGCGGAGGGCACCAGCGTGATTACGGAAGGCATTTGGGAGAACCGTTTCCGCTATGTGGACGAATTGCGTCGTATGGGTGCGCAGGTAGAGGTGGACGGTAAGACAGCGACGTTCCAAGGTGTGCCCGCGTTGCACGCCGCCCCGGTGAAAGCGGTCGACCTGCGTGCCGGTGCCGCTATGGTGCTGGCCGGATTGGCGGCAGAGGGCGTCACCGAGGTGGAGGGTATTTGCTACATCGAGCGCGGGTATGAAGATATTGTAGAAAAACTTACCCGCCTGGGTGCGGATATTGAACAGGTCACGGTGCCGGACGAAACGGGTGCTGTGCAAGTATAGGAAAAGGATGTATCGGGGCCGCAAGCGGCCGCCCCTTTTCGGGCGGTGCCTGCGGCCTTTTTGAGAGAGGACGAGACTTATGTTGCGTTATTGTTCCCTGTTTAGTGGTAGCAGCGGCAATTGCACCTATGTCGGCACGGCGGATGCAGGTCTGTTGATCGACGCCGGTGTGTCCGCCAAACGCATTGAAACCGCACTGCTGCGGCGGGAGATAGAGCCTAGTTCCATTCGGGCGGTTTTGGTGACACACGAACATAGCGACCATGTCACGGGTTTGCGAGTTTTGTGCAAGCGCTATGGTTGGCCGGTGCTTGCTTCGCAAGGCACGCTGGATGCGTTGGCGGCCGCCGATAAGGTGACACCCGATCAACCGCTGTTTTTGTTGCAGGCGGAGCGGGGGGTGTGTGTCGGCGATTTTCGCATAACCCCTTTTGATACGCCGCACGACAGCCGGCAATGTTTCGGATTCCGCATTGAGGGCGGCGACCGCTCCTTGGCGTTGGCCACGGATATGGGGTATGTTCCGGATGGGTTGCCGGCGCATTTGCAGGGGTGTCAGCTGGTACATATTGAATCTAACCACGACCCGGTCATGCTGGCAAACGGCCCGTATCCGGATTATCTGAAACGACGCATTCGCGGCGAGGGCGGGCATTTATCCAATCAGGCGTGTGCCGCGCTTTTGCCGGAATTGGTATCGGGCGGCACCACTCGCATTGTGTTGGCGCATCTCAGTCAGCACAACAACACCCCGGATTTGGCTGACCACACAGCCTGTGCGGCTTTGCAAAAAGCGGGGCAGACGGTGGGTCGGGATTGTTTGCTTTGGGTGGCGTCGCCGGAGGACAGCCAACCGGTTACGTATTTTTAACATAAGGAGAGGCTGGCATGTTGACGGTACAACTGCTGTGTGTAGGAAAACTGAAAGAGCGCTATTGGACGGATGCCTGTGCGGAATATGAAAAACGACTCGGCTCTTTTTGCAAATTTCAGCTTGTCGAAGTGGCGGAGGAACGGTTGCCCGATAATCCTTCCGCCTCGCAGATTGCTGCAACCGTCGAGGCGGAAGGTCGTCGTTTGCTTGGGAAAATGCCGAAAGACGGCAAACGCATCGCCTTGTGCATCGAAGGGCAAACGGTGGATTCCCCGGCTTTGGCGGCGCAGATGCAACGCTGGGCGGTGGAAGGTGCCAGCCGGTTGGTGCTTATTATCGGCGGTTCTTACGGCCTCTCGCAAGCGGTAAAGGACGCTGCGGATTGGCGGCTTTCTATGTCGCCGATGACGTTTCCGCATCAACTGGCTCGCGTGATGGTGTTGGAACAAATATACCGCGCCTTTCAAATCAGTGGCGGGGGAAAATACCACAAATAAAACACGCCCCGGCATCCAAATGGATGTCGGAGCGTGTTTTTGTTTATATAGTCCCGCTGTGCCGTAATGCCGTTGGGATAACCTGCTACTAAATACAGCAGGTGGGCATCTCCCGTCTCTTTCCGGCTCCCTTCGTCCCGCTGAGGCGGGGAGGTCTGCGCTCCGGAGACGGAGTCAGATTCCCTTAAACAACATGTAGTAGGGTTATGAACGGCAGTCCGCGGTCACAGCAGGAATGCGGTGTCAGCTCAGGGGAGCTTGCGACTCTTCGACTTCGTTGATTTCGTAGTATTCGGCCAGGCGTTCTTCAAAAATAGAAGCGATATCCTCGAAGGTGTCATCGTTCTCGATGGGCACCAACAAATCTTCGCCATTTTCGTCGACGACCTCTAAAATCACCAATTCGCCGTCGCCTTCGATAGCGGCCTCGGCTTCGTTATAGATGGGCAACAGCGCCACATAACGGCCATCATCCGTCTCGATGGCATCCAGCAGTTCAAACTGATGCTCGTTGCCTTCGTCATCCAGTACGCTGACCAGGCTGTTTCCATATTCCTCAGACATATATTTCACTCCGTTCTGTTGTCTTTTTTTCATCATACCCCATTCTCGGTCTTTCGTCAAGACGGATTTTGTTTCCTATGTGGGAAAGGGAGAACACACCTGTCCGCTTGGTTGCATATAAGTAATAAAGAGGGGGGATTTGAATGGCCAATCAATATATTCACGTAGGCTCCATCACGGGGGCTATGAGAGGAAAACAAGTATTGGAAAAGCAGGGGATACGTGCCTATGTGCACCGGGCCACCAACCCGCCCCGCGGAGATGGCTGTGGATACAGTCTGCTGGTAACCGGTGATGCCGAACGAGCCGCGACTATTTTGCGCAAAAACGGTGTGCGTGTCGTGCGTATCAGTGATGCCTTATGAGACAAGAAAAGCCTACTCTTTACTGGGATAATGCGGCAACCACCTGGCCGAAACCCGTGAGCGTACACCGCGCCATCATGGATGCGATGAACAAATGCGGCGGCAATCCGGGGCGTGCAGGCCATCGCATGAGTATGGAGGCTGCTGAGCATATTTTTGCCTGTCGTCAGGAGATAGCGGAGTTTTTCGGCCTGGCGGATCCGACCGGGGTGGTTTTCACCCTCAACTGCACCATGGCTTTGAATATGGTTATTCAAGGTGTTGTGAGACAAGGCGGCCGGGTTTTGATTTCGGATTTGGAGCACAATGCGGTGTGGCGTACGGCGTGCGCCTTAGAACCGTTTGGCTCCCGTGTGGATATAGCCCGATGGTCGCCGAATGCGGAGGAGACGGTCGAAAATTTTCGCCGTCAAATACGTCCCGACACCCGCTTGCTGGTTTGCACCCACGCTTCCAACGTGTTTGGCGTTACCTTTCCGGTGCGTGAACTGGCGCAACTGGCGCATCGTTACGGTGTGCCGCTTTGCGTGGATGCGGCGCAGAGCGCCGGGGTTCTGCCGATAAATATGGAAACAGACGAGATAGATTATTTGTGTGTGGCGGCGCATAAGGGGTTGTATGCGCCGATGGGCACGGGGGTACTTTTGTGTCGCGAGATGCAAAAGGTGCCTGCTTTCGTGCGGGGCGGCACCGGAAGCCAATCCGAGAACCCGCGGCAACCGGAAGAAC
>JAFPCP010000014.1 GCA_017423825.1 Clostridia bacterium
CCCTTCTATGATAATGGTATTAAAGTTATCAACCGCTACGGCGAAAAACTCGATGACAACACCACCGCCCTCATTGAAGCCTATATTGACGGCGATTTGAGCCGTCTGGGCGTCATCGGCAACGACCTCCCCTGGGCGCGTCGCGAGCGTATCGGCTGTATTGTAGACTACGTTTCCGGGCGCAATCGCTACGTGGGCTATCTAATTTCTCTTGCGTCCCACTCCTACCGCGATATGAAAATTGGCCTCGACTGTGCCAACGGCGCCTCCTGGATGATTGCCAAAGCCGTTTTTGATGCGCTCGGTGCGCAAACCGTTTTGATTGGCGCACAACCCGACGGGTTGAACGTAAACACCGACTGCGGTTCCACACACATGGAAAAGATTTGCGCATTGGTTAAGGAAAAGCATCTGGACGTCGGGTTTGCATTTGACGGCGATGCCGACCGCTGCATCGCCGTGGATGAAAACGGAAACATTGTAGACGGCGACGCTATCATGTACATCCTGGCAAAGCGCCTCAAAACGCGGGGTATGCTCAACGATAACACCGTGGTGGCAACCGTCATGTCCAACAGCGGCTTCTTTGCCTCTCTGGAAAAGGCCGGCATCCAATGCGAGCAAACACAAGTGGGCGACCGCTTTGTGTACGAATGCATGCAACAAAACAATTATAGCCTCGGCGGCGAACAATCCGGTCATATCATCCTCAAAAAATACGCCACCACCGGCGACGGCATCCTCACCGCTATCATGATTGCCGAGGAGATGCGCGACCGCAAATCCTCGTTATCAGGCCTTGCCGCTCCGGTTATGCTGTACCCGCAACACACCATCAATCTGCGTGTCAAAGATAAAGCAGCGGTGATGACGGATGCCACCGTGTTAGCGGAACTCAAAGAGGTGGAAAAACAAATCAACGGAAACGGTCGTGCGCTGCTGCGCAAAAGCGGCACCGAACCGGTTATCCGCATTATGATTGAAAGCGAAAGCGATGCCCTTTGCAAAGACTATGCAAACCGAATCGCCAAAGCCATAAAAAAAGGAGGTCATTGTAGTGAGTAAATGTGTCAAAACAGCAGAATTGTTTGATTGCCAGGTGCCCTATCTCAAAGACCTGTTTGATACCCACGAATATCCGTGGGAGATGTTACCGAAAATCAAGGAAACCATTTTAGCTCTCATTGAACAGGGATTGCCGGATTTCACGGAACTCAAACCCGGCGTGCTGGTCGGCAAAAACGTGAAAATCGCCGAAACCGCCACCATTGAATCCCCCGCCATCATTGGTCACGGCACAGAGATCCGTCCCGGCGCCTATATCCGCGGCTGTGTCATAACCGGCGAAAACTGTGTGCTCGGCAATTCCTCAGAACTCAAAAACAGCATCTTGTTGGACACCGTACAGGTCCCCCATTATAATTACGTGGGCGACTCCATCCTTGGAAACCACGCGCACATGGGCGCTGGTTCCATCTGTTCCAACCTCAAATCTGACGGCAAACCGGTCGTCATTCATGGCGTTGAAGAAATTCAAACCGGTCTGCGTAAAATCGGCGGCATCCTAGGCGATAACGCTGACGTTGGATGCGGCTGCGTTATGAACCCCGGCACGGTCATCGGCAAAAGAACGTCGGTCTATCCTCTGACCGCTTTGCGCGGCGTTATCCCCTGTGACTCCATTGTCAAAACCATGGACAACATCGTTATTCGCCATAATTAATTTCAGAAAGGAACGAAGCACTATGAAATTTATCCAGACTAAAACCTACGCAGAACTCAGTCACAAAGCCGCCGACATCATCGCGGCACAAATCATCCTGAAACCCAACTGTGTTATCGGTTTAGCCACCGGTTCCTCCCCTGTCGGCACCTACAAAGAGCTCATTGCCTACAACAAAAAGGGGGACATTGACTTCTCGGACGTCACCACCGTCAATCTAGACGAATACGTGGGATTGGATGGCTCTAACGACCAGAGCTATCGGTATTTCATGAACGACAATCTGTTCAATCACATTAACATTGACAAAAACTGCACCCACGTTCCCAACGGCTGTGCCGCCGATTTGGCCGCCGAAGGCGAAGCATACGACGCCCTCATCAAGGACTTGGGCGGCATTGATTTGCAGTTGCTCGGCATCGGCCTCGACGGACACATTGGTTTTAACGAGCCGGACGACGTCTTTGTGAAGGCTACCCACGAGGTGGTGCTGGATGAATCCACCATCAAGGCCAACGCCCGCTTCTTCGCCAACGAGGACGAAGTGCCGAAAACCGCTATCACCATGGGTATGCTGTCTATCATGCAAGCAAAGAAAATCTTGCTCGTCGCAAACGGCAAAGCCAAAAAAGACATCGTGCAAAAGGCCTTCTTTGGCCCGATCACACCCCAGGTTCCCGCCTCGCTGTTGCAGTTGCACCCCGATGTGACCGTTATTTTCAGCGAAGAATAAGCAGAAACTTCCAAAAAGCAAAAAAGAGCGCCCCTTTGTCAACAGACAAAGGGGCGATCTTCTCATCCCGCGGGGAAAATGATTTTTAACAGCAACAAACTGATCACACCGGGAATTCCCAACGTGAAACAGGTGCCGGCGGTGAGCCACCCTACCCCCAGCGAAACGCCGGTGAATGTGCCCACCACGTTCACAAGCCCCAACGCGCACAACCCCTGTGCACCGGATGTCAACAAACTCCGCACCGGCTTACGACTACGTACAGCAGCACTAAGAACAGCCAACACCACAACACTAGCGCCCACCAATAAAGGAATTTTCAACCAAAGACTCATCACGCACGCCCCTCATTCATTCCATAAATGTGCTCGTTCACGGCAAGCAATCCCCTCTTCACGTGCGCAGCGCAACAAATATCGATATTGAGCACGCAGCGCCTCTAACTCATAGATACAGCCCTCAATCAAGTCCGGATCTGCTTCCATAGAAAAGCGCGCTTCCACAGTATCTATGCGCGCACAAACCTCCCGAATCGCTGTAATGGTAGGGTGCGGCGGCTCGTCTTCTCGTAATATCGTTTTTCGAAAAATATTCTCCATAACAACCGACCTGTCCTTTCTCTGTATCATTGTATGAACAGTATGGTCGTTTTAGACATAGTTTAATCCTGTATTTTCCAGTTAACACCAAAAAAAGACCTCTCTGCCAAACGGTAGAGAGGTCTTTTGTATGCGATTTTATTTTGTTTCCGTAACAGAAGACGTGGTAGTAGAGGTGTCGTCTGCCGCACCCGCAAGCGCGTCTTTGCTCAAGAATTTTGTCACCAGCATCCCAGCCAACACCAAAGCAAAGAACACAATAGCGATCGTCCTTGTCCATTTGGCCAAACGCATCTCCCACGTTTTCGCTGCGCCTCCATCTAGGAAAGAATCGCCGCCGCCGGAAATGACGCCCAAATTCGACTGTTTGCCCTCTTGCAACAACACCACAAGGATGATAAGCACAGAAAACACAATCAAAATACCACCGATAATATACTCAAAAACAGACATGTTCATACCCTCCAAAAGAATTTAACCAGTAAATCCTGTGTATTTTACCACAACTCAACGAGAAATGCAAGGTTTTTTTGTAAACAACCTGTATATCTAGGAAGAAAAAGCACACACTATACCCAGCAACGGCTTTGTATATGCGTTTGCCATAGCCGCTGCCGGAAACCGCCACCGATGAGCAATCACCGGCAGCGGTTTTCTTTTTGTAAGGTTTTTTCACTTTACAGCAGTGTTAACTGCTCGCCGTAATCCTCCGCCTGCAACAAAGCGCCCGCGGCCGGTAAGGACTTGGTGCGATAGCGGTTTTCCTTCGCCAACGTGCCGGCTGTGTAAGGACGAACCGATTGCAAAATATGGCGTCCTTTCAGCGTCATGCCCTGCACACCGATGGTGTTGCGCGTACTCTTAGCCGCAATCGCACCGGTATGCAACAGCAAATGGCGACCGGAGGAGGAAGCCAATAAGAACTCCCCATCTTCCGGAACGTAATACGCCGCCACCAAGGGAGATTTATCGCTGTATGCACCAACAAGTTTGCGGCGGTTGGTCTTGGTGGCGTAGGTAGCCATATCCACCTTAGCCACTTTACCGTTTTCAAAGAAAAATACCATATAACCCGTGTATTCCTTGACAACTGCCATATAACAGGCATTTTCGCCCTCATCCATGCCCAGTTTCGCCGGCACATAATCACCCAGAACGCTCGCTTTTGTATCTTTGAAATCCGATGCATGGCTCTTGTACACCGCTTGGCGGTCGCTGAAAAACAGCAGTTCCCGATCGTTGGAGGTTTCCACCGTTTGGGTGATGGTGTCCCCCTCTTTAAGCTTGTGTTCGCCACTCATGCGCAAAGATTGTGGAGTGATTTTCTTGAAATATCCGTCTTTGGTAAAGAACAGCGTGCAGGGATAATCCGCAACGACGGTTTCCTCTTTTTCCACCGTTTGGATGTCGGACGGATAAATGAGCCCTGTGCAACGAGGTTGACCGTATTTTTTCGCCACCTCTTGCAACTCGCTGATAATAATGCGGCGGATACGCCCCTTGCTTTGCAAGGTATCTTCCAAGTCTGCAACGGTTTTTTCCAAATCCGTGACGTCGTCCAAGCGTTTCAGAATGTATTCACGATTCAAATGCCGTAACTTGATTTCCGCCACGTATTCCGCCTGCACCTGGTCAATGCCGAATCCAATCATCAAATTTGGCACAACCTCGGCTTCCTCATCCGTCTCACGGACGATACGAATAGCCTTATCAATGTCCAGCAGAATTTTCTCCAACGCTTTGAGCAGATGCAAACGCTCACGCGCCTTAGACAGGTCGAAATAGGTGCGCCGCCGCACACTCTCCACGCGGAAGGCTATCCACTCATCCAGCAAAGCACGCACACCCATAACCTGCGGCACGCCACCCACCAACACGTTGAAATTACACCCAAAGGCATCTTCCAACGGCGTCATGGCAAACAGGCGGTTCATCAGTTTATCCGGATCGGTGCCGCGTTTCAAATCAATGGTGATTTTCAGACCGTGCAAATCGGTTTCGTTACGGACATCATTGATTTCACGCACCTTGCCGCTTTTGGCCAACTCCGTTATCTTGGCTATGATCGCCTCGATGGAGGTGGAATACGGAATTTGCGTGATATCAATACAGTTATTGGATTTATCATAGTTGTATACCGCCCGCACACGCACACTGCCACGACCGGTTTCGTAAATCTTTTCCAGCACCTCACGCTGGTATATGAGTTGTCCCCCGCCCGGAAAATCCGGCGCTTTAAGTGTCGATAAAATATCGTGCTCCGGGTCTTTCATTAATGCAATGGTGGTGTCGCACACCTCTTGCAGATTGAAGGAGCAGATATTGCTCGCCATACCTACGGCAATACCCAAGTTGTTGTTCACCAAAATAGACGGGAAGGTCACCGGCAACAACGTCGGCTCTTTCGTGGTGGCATCATAGTTGTCTACGAAATCCACCGTATCCTTATCAATATCGCGGAACAACTCCGCCGCAATCGGCGCGAGTTTCGCTTCCGTATAACGAGAAGCCGCACATTCCATATCCGTGGAATAGGCTTTACCGAAGTTACCCTTGGATTCCACGTACGGATGCAACAGCGCCTCGTTACCACGAGACAGGCGCACCATCGTATCGTAAATCGCCGCATCGCCGTGGGGGTTGAGTTTCATGGTTTGCCCGGCAATGTTGGCGGATTTTATCAATTTCCCTTTGAGAAGCCCCATGGTATGCATCGTATACAATAGCTTTCGGTGGGAGGGCTTAAAACCATCAATTTCCGGAATGGCGCGGGACATGATGACGCTCATCGCATAAGGCATATAGTTCTCGCGTAAGGTGTAGGTGATTTCCTGTTGCTCCACCTCGCCGGCGCCGGCAATGTGGGCGTTTTCCGGCAAAGCGGATACCGGCTCCGCCTCAACGGATTTTTTCTTTTTACCAGCCATGTCTCACCCCTCCTTATTCCAAATCCAGCATATCCAGATATTCGGCGCCATGCTCGGCGATAATGCGCTTGCGCCCATCCAAATCATCGCCCAGCAGCACATCAAACACCTGTGCCGTTTCCAGCGCGTCGGTCGGATTTACCTTTACCAAACGGCGCGTAGCCGGGTTCATGGTGGTGAGCGACATCATAGGCGCCTCGTTTTCACCAAGTCCCTTAGAGCGTTGAATGGTATACTTTTCGTCGCCGATCTCTTCCAATATCTGGGCCTTTTCCCGGTCGTTATACGCAAAATAGGTGTCTGTTTTGGTGTTGATTTCGTACAACGGCGTCTCCGCAATGTACACATACCCTTTTTCAATCAAGGTCGGTGTCAAGCGGTATAGCATCGCGAGAATCAGCGTGCGAATCTGGAATCCGTCCACGTCCGCATCGGTGCAGATGATAATCTTATTAAACCGCAACAACGACAAGTCAAAGGTGGCAAGATTCTTATTCGCCTTGGAACGAACCTCGACACCACATCCCATAACTTTCAACAAGTTGACAATGATTTCGCTCTTGAAAATCTTATCAAACTCGGCTTTCAAGCAGTTGAGAATCTTACCGCGCACGGGGATGATCGCCTGAAATTCCGAATCACGCGCCTGCACACAAGCGCCCATGGCGGATTTACCTTCCACGATAAACAATTCCCGCTGGTTGACGTCGCGGCTACGGCAATCCACAAAGCCCGGCACCCGCGAAGCCATATCGTTGCTGCTTTGCAGCGTCTTTTTCAGATTCAGGCGGGTGGATTCGGCTTTCTCGCGGCTGCGCTTGTTGATAAGAACCTGCTCACACAGTTTATCCGCATCCATCTTGTTTTCAACAAAATAGACCTCCAAATTATGCCGCAGGAATTCCGTCATGGCCTCCTGAATGAATTTGTTGTTGATGGCCTTTTTGGTTTGGTTCTCATACGACGTTTGCGTCGAGAAAGACGAGGAAACCAACACAAGACAATCTTGGATATCTTGGAACGTGATCTTGCTCTCATTCTTCAAATATTTACCGGTTTGTTTGAGATAAGCGTCCACCTGCGAAACAAACGCACTGCGCACCGCTTTATCCGGCGAACCGCCATGCTCCAACCAACTGGAATTGTGATAATATTCCAGCATGGTCACTTTGTTGGAAACACATAACGCCACGTTCAATTTCACTTTATAATCCGGCTTGTCCGCACGGTCACGGCCCTGCCGTTCGGCAGACCAGCTTTGCACAGCGGTCATGGCTTGCTCTCCCGCAACCTCCCGTACATAGTCGGCTATGCCGTTCTCGTACACATATTCTTTGGTTTCAAAGTCCCGGCCATCTTGGTTGCGGAACTGGAACAC
This sequence comes from Clostridia bacterium, assembly GCA_017423825.1. Classification (GTDB taxonomy): domain Bacteria; phylum Bacillota; class Clostridia; order Oscillospirales; family Acutalibacteraceae; genus UBA5905. The sequence continues at coordinate 7,361 of JAFPCP010000014.1, forward strand.
CAGCCCCGGATTGACTATCGCCTGCCGCCGCAAAACATCATCAAAGTAAGTCGCAGGCACAGCTATGTCTGTAAACACCTGAATGTCCGGCTTGAAACGAATGCGCGTGCCGGTATCCCGTTTTGCATAGGGCTCTTTGGTGAGTCCGCCTACATTCTCGCCATGCTCGAAATGCAGGGTGTATAAAAACCCGTCACGGCGCACCTCAACGTCCATGTATTCCGAAGAATACTGCGTGGCACAAGCGCCCAAACCATTCAGGCCCAAGGTGTAATCGTCTGTGTCGTATTTACCGCCCGCGTACAACTCACAGAAAATGAGTTCCCAGTTGTAACGCTGTTCTTTTTGGTTGAAATCGACCGGTATACCCCGCCCGAAATCCTGTACCTCGATCGAATTGTCCGCATAGCGTGTGATGAGAATTTTATTGCCATATCCGGCACGCGCCTCATCCACCGAGTTGGACAAGATCTCAAACACCGCGTGCTGACATCCCTCTAACCCGTCGGAACCAAACATAACACCGGGGCGCTTACGCACACGGTCTGCTCCCTTCAATGCGGTTATGCTCTCGTTATCGTAGGTGTGCTTTTTTGTTGCCATGGGAAAGCATCATCCTTTACTAGAAATATACTCCGTTTTTGCGAAAAAACGAAAAAAGCAATCGTATACAATTATATATTTTACTCCATATTTTGAGGTTCTGTCAAGTACCTGCCACAAAATATGGTTATCAGCCCCTGCACCGCAATTGTTTCTTTGCAAAAACAAAAACGGGAGGGCGAAACACCCTCCCGTTTTTTCTACAACACATAAAAGACAATGCACACCGCTTGCAAGACGCTTCCCGCCAACACAAACAAATGGAACAACGAATGCATATATCGGTGTCGCTTACCGAGGCCATACAACACCGCCCCTACCGTATAAGCCACGCCGCCGGAAAGCAACCAGGAAACTCCCGACCAAGACAAGGCTTCTATGGTTACCTTGGCGGCCATCAACACACACCAACCCATGCCGATGTAACAAAACATGGATAATTTTGCGTATTTTTTCAGGTCGATAGCTGTAAAGGTTGTCGCCATGACAGCCAATCCCCATACAAGCGAAAAAAGCACCCACGCCCATACCGGTGAAACAGCGCGAATGGAACACAGTACGATGGGGGTGTAGGTGCCACCAATGAGAAAATATATCACGCAGTGGTCAATCACCTGCATCACCTTTTTGGCCATCGGCGCGCGCAAACCATGGTATACACTGGATACTGTATACAGCAAAATCAGAGAAGCTCCATAAATGGCGCCGGACACAACGCCCCATATATTCCCTTTCAAAGCAGACAAACATACACATGCAAGCAAAACCAGCACTCCCACAGCACCACCCACAATGTGTGACACCATGTTAAATATTTCTTCTCCTTTTGTGTAGTTCGGCAACAACCGCTCACGCAAACGCGTACGCCCTGTACAGTTTCTTTTGATACCGGATTCCATGCTATGCACGCCCTTTCTTTTGTTCGTTGTTAGTATATCCTACAAGCCGCGTAGAAGCAATCCACTTCATTGAAAACCCACTATCCCGTGCAGGCGAAGCCGGTAGAGAGAAACCCCGCCTTGTCTACCAACAGTAGAATCCCAAAAAGCTGATAAAAACAGCGAATCATTGACAAATTACACAAAATGCGCTATGATAACGGTGATTTACTTTGAAAGGAGTTTTTATTCATGCCTGACCCTGAACCTGCCAGTATGTTCTTTACCTCTTTTATTGTTTTTCTCATTTTGTTTTTACTAAATTTGTTATACAGCCTAGCCGACACGGCCTTTGAGTGTCTAGGCGAAACCAGCATCCGCGAGTTAGAAGAGGCTGGCAACCGCAAAGCAAAACGCATCCGCCGATTCACGGAAAAGCCGCGTCTGTTCGCGAGCCGCATACGGTTGGCGGGAATGATGCACGCCTCTCTGGCAACGCTGTTGCTTATACATCAATGGGGCAAGCCGCTCGCCGGCATCTTGCACGGCACCATACCTTTCTTAAACACAACGTGTTCCTATGTTGTTTCGGCGCTCTTGTTGACAGCGTTGACTCTTTTTATATTTACAACACTGGGGAACATTCTCCCCCGCCGTCTAACCACACGCAACCCCGAAGCTGTTGCGTTGGCAACGGTGGATATTTTCACTTTGTGCTACACGTTATTGATTCCTTTCCATCAGCTGTGTTCCATGGTGGCTTATCCTATTTTGCGTTTAGCCGACGTGGATCCCCACGACGATGCCGAACAAGTCACCGAAGAGGATATCCGTCAAATGATGGATGCCGGTGAGGAATTGGGCTCCATCGAGGGCGTACAAGCGGATATGGTCAATAATATATTTGAATTCGACGACATCACCGCAGACAAAATCATGACGCCTCGTATCGATGTCGCCGCTGTTGAGGCGGATAGCTCGGTGGTGGATGCACTCAACATCGGCGTGGAAGAAGGATATTCCCGCATTCCGATATATGAAGAGGATATCGACCACATCATCGGCATGTTATACATGAAAGACCTTCTTCCCTATGTGGGACAACCCATTCCCGCTGACGTCACCATTCGCAGCCTGTTACGCGAGACGCATTTTGTCCCCGAAAGCAAAAAATGCGACGATCTTTTCGCCGAGATGAACGAAAAGCGTTTGCAAATGGCCATTGTCGTGGATGAATACGGCGGTGTAGCCGGCATCGTCACGATGGAGGATTTGTTGGAATCCATTGTAGGAAATATGCAGGACGAATTTGACGAAGAAGAGGAAGAAGTCACGCAGTTGGACGACCATTCTTTCGAGGTGGACGGCTCTCTGAGCATGGATGACCTCGAAGAACTGCTGGAAAGAGACTTCCCAGAGGGGGATTATGATACCGTAGCCGGCTTTATCATGGATTTGCTCGGCCACGTCCCGGAAGAAGGACAACAAGTGTCCGCGCAATACGAAAACGTTACCTTCACCATTCTTCAAATGGATGAACGGCGCATTGAACAAGTGCTCATACACATGGAACCTGTATGCACTGACCGGAATAAAGAAGAAAAATAAAAGCTAAAACGCCGCCGAAATGCCGGCGGCGTTTTTTCGTACAGACAAGGGGATGCATATGGCAGAAAATTATCAATTATGGCTGGATAAAGAACTAGCCGCCCTGCAAACAACCGGCCGCAAGCCTCGCTTGCTGTTACACAGTTGTTGTGCCCCCTGTTCCAGTTATGTGTTGGAGTATTTAAGTCAGTATTTTTCCATTACGGTATATTATTATAACCCCAACATCGCACCGGAATCGGAGTTCCGCCGCCGCGCAGAGGAACAAAAGCGACTCATACAAGAGATGGATTTGCCAAACGCCGTCACCTTTTTAGAGGGGCCCTATGAGCCGACACAATTTGAAATGCTGGCCGCGGGGCTGGAGGACGAGCCGGAGGGAGGACACCGCTGTGCCGCCTGTTTCCGTCTGCGACTCGAACAAGCCGCCGCCACGGCCGCTGCACAGGGAATGGATTATTTCACTACCACCCTATCCATCAGCCCCCTCAAAAATGCCACCTTGTTAAATGCTATTGGCGGCGAACTGGCACAAACATACCGCGTACCGTATTTGTTCTCGGATTTCAAAAAACGCGAAGGATACAAGCGTTCTTGCGCTTTATCCGCCGCTTACGGTCTATATCGGCAAGACTATTGCGGCTGTCGTTTCTCCAAAGCCGCCTCCAAAAAGTGAAAAACCAATAAACAAAGGGCGCACCTATACGGTGTGCCCTTTGTTTTTCTATATTCGTTATTTTTCTCCATCGGTTGCTTTATACAGAATCCATTTTCACATCTGTCGTGCGGTCGAAGGACAGACCCCGCAGCACCCCAATGACCAACAGCATAGACGCCACAAACGTGAGCGCATCTGCAATAGCCTGTGCCATCTGCACACCCAAGAGGGGCGGCAATCCTATCTGGGAAAACACCCAAGGCAAAAACAACACAAACGGAATGAAGAAAATGCCCTGCCGTGCCATCGATAGAAAGCTGGAACGCCCTACAAAACCCATGGTTTGCATCATCATATTACACATGGTGGAAAACCCCACCGTTGGGAAAACAACGCACTGCCAGCGCAAAGACTGCATCCCGATGCGAATCACATCCGCATCCTGGCTAAACAGGCCCACCAAACGCGCGGCAAAAATCCACCCCGCCACCGATGCGGCCAGCAATAACGCCGTGCCGATTCGAACACAGAACCAAAAAGCCTCTTTCACACGCCGATATAATCCAGCACCGTAATTGAATCCACAAACCGGCTGAAAACCCTGCCCAAATCCAAGCAACACACAGAAGGCTACATGCATAATTTTCGCTACCACCGCCATAGCGGCAATGGCAGCATCGCCACCCAGCACGCCTGCCATAAAATTCAAGCAAACCGTGGATATGCTGGATAACCCCTGTCGGCATAAAGTGGGAAAACCACCCCGCAAAATTGCCGCATAGTCGCTGCGACGCGGGCGAAACAAACGAAAGGAAACGCGCAGGTTATCCCCTTTTTGACAGCAAATGAGAAGCACCACAAAACTCACAAACTGACTGATAATTGTCGCCAGCGCTGCGCCGGCCACGCCCATTTTTAGTCCAAATATAAACAACGGGTCCAGCACCACGTTCAACAGAGCGCCCGAACCAATCCCTAACATGCTGTAAAAAGCATTGCCTTGAAAGCGCAGTTGATTATTCAGCACCAACGCACCTATCATATACGGCGCACCCAATAAGATGATGCGCAAATACGCCTTGGCATACGGCAAAATGGTTTCGGTGGAACCGAGCAAATACGCGAGCGGTTCCAAAAACGACAGCCCCAGCATCATAATGGCCACACCGGTCGCCACAGCAGTGAAAAAACCGGTAGATACCATACGCTGCGCGTCTTCGACCTGTTCCTGCCCCAAGAAACGCGCAATATACGTGCCGGAGCCCTGTCCAAAGAAAAAGCCACACGCCTGAATCACCGCCATAAAGGAAAACACCACCCCCACCGCACCGGTGGCACTGGTGTTATCCAACAAGCCGACGAAAAACGTATCTGCCATATTATAAAGCGCCGTCACAAGCATCGTGATGGTGGTGGGAATAGCCAGACGCCCCACCAGCCGCGAAACCGGCCAGGTGGTCATGCGCTCATATTTTTCGTGCTGTTCCATAATCGCCTCACAATAAACTGCGCCGCAAAACGTCGCCTTCTACGGGCAGCAAATACCCCACCGGCACATCCAACACCGTGTGGCAACCGCTGGCGCCTTTTTGCGCTAAACGATACGCCGCACGCGCATAACAAACCAATACGCTCGCTGTAAACTCCGGATTGGAATCCAATTTCAAGCTGTATTCAATCACATGGCGGTTTTCACCTTCTTCACCGGTGCACCCGCTGCGTAACACACAGCCGCCATGCGGTATACCGCTGTGGTCACGCGCCATTTCTTCGGCAGAAATAAATTCCACTGTGGTGTCGTATTGGTCAAAATAATGCGGCATGGTCACGATTTCTTTCTCAATACGCGCTTTATCCGCACCCTCTTTGGCAACCACATAGCACAAACGGGTGTGTTTTTCACGCGCGGTGAGCGTCGGCGTTTCCCCGCGGCGCACCGCCGCCAACGCTTCCGGCACCGGAATCGTATACTGCCGCGCATCCACCACGCCGTCAATGCGGCGAATGGCATCGGAATGGCCTTGGCTCACGCCTTTGCCCCAGAAGGTATACTCCTCCCCCTGCGGCAACACTGCCTGCGCATACGCCCGATTGAGCGAAAACAGACCCGGATCCCAGCCAACCGAAATCACCGCCACATGACTATTGCCCGCCGCCTTATCCACGGCCGCAAAATGTGCGGGAATGCTCGCGTGGGTATCGAAACTGTCCACGACGTGGAAATCCGCCGCCAAAGCCGGCGTCTGCACCGGCAGGTCGGTCGCACTGCCGCCGCAGAGAATCATCACATCCACGCGGTCTTTATATTCCAAAACCTGTTCGGCTGCAACCACCGGGGTATCGGAAAACACAGTACGCACCGACGCCGGATTGCGGCGGGTAAATACCGCCACCAATTTCATATCCGGGTTTTGCCGAACAGCGCATTCCACCCCACGGCCCAGATTGCCATAGCCGTAAACACCAATACGAATTGCCATACTTGGACACTCCTTACAATAAAATACCTAGGGAACGATTCTTCTTATCAACACATATTACCCTCACCAAACAAAGGGTATCAAGCGATATTTGACCTTTTTCTTGTATGCCTCATAGCCATCCAGTTGCTTTTCCAAAACCACTTCTTCGTTTCGGATTCGTTTCGCAATGAGCAATGGATAAGCCAGGAAAATCAAAAAGGAATAAATAGAACCCAACACAAGCGGCATGGATAGAAACAACAGCAGCGTCACACTATACATCGGATGCCTCACTATGCCATACAAACCTGTGTCGATAATCGGTTGACCATCCTGCACCTCGATGGTGCGGCTGAGATACGGGTTTTCCCGTAACACCTCTGCATACAGAGCGTAGGCAACCAAAAAGAGGGCCGCCGCCGCAAGCACCATAGGATGCGGCAAGCTATACCAGCCAAAGCGAAATCCCAATCCAGCCACAATAAACCCCACCAAAAACATCAGTCCGCTGAGTTTTATAACAAGCGTTTGTTCCGCTTGCTCTTCTTTAGCTTGGAGTCGCTTTTGTAATAACGCCGGGTTTACAACCATCAAGATGACCCCCGCGACAAACATAGGGATAAACAAAATCCCCATAAGCAACCAACCGTTTGAAAACGAGAAGGAGCCGGCTGACAAAAACAGCAACAAGCCAACCAAAACCACACCCAGCAAGAACTTTGTTATAGCCTGAACAAACAATTTGGCTGTCATCGGCATCCCCCCATAAAAGTAAGAATATTCAGAATAATTCCCCTAATTGGTTTCGTTTCGACTTAAAAGAGCCACCGTTTCTACGTGGGCAGTGCGGGGGAACAAATCCACCGGTCGGACTTTCTGAGGATGATAGCCGTATCCGACAAAGCGCTGTATATCACGCGCCAAGGTGGCCGGATCACACGACACGTACACAACCCGCCGAGGGCCCATCTCCGCCACCGTAGACACCAATGCTTCGTCACAACCCTTGCGTGGCGGGTCAAGTATCACCACATCCGGGCGCACGCCTTCGGCCGCGAGCGTAGCGGCCGCCTGCGCCGCATCGGCGCACAGGAACCGGGCATTTTCAATACCGTTTTGTGCCGCATTACGGCGGGCATCTTCCACGGCGGCCGACACCACTTCTACGCCAATCACCCGTCCCGCCTTATCCGCCATGGACAGACCTATCGTGCCGGTGCCGCAGTACAAATCCAGCACCGTCTCTTTGCCGCTTAACGCGGCAAACTCACCCGCCAGGCGGTATAATTTCTCCGTCTGTGCATGATTCACTTGATAGAAAGAATAAGGAGACAGACGGAACAAAAGCCCGCACAAGCGGTCCTCAATCGCATCCTCACCCCATAAAGTGTATCCATCTTCGCCCAAAATAACATTGGTGCGTTTGGGGTTTACATTGATATATAGGCTGACGAGCGTGGGAACAGCCTCACGCAAAGCGGATGCGAGCGACTCTGCCGCCGGCAATCGACCACTTGTCACCACTAAACACACCATGATCTGTCCGGTGACCGCCCCTTGCCGTATATACACGTGCCTCACGAGCCCACGATGCTTTTCTTCGTCATAGGCCGTCACACCATGCCGCACCATCCAGGCATCCACCGTGTCTAACACGATGGAGAAAGCAGCAGGTTGCAACCCACAATCGCGGCAAGGCACTATGCGATGGCTGCGCGGGGCAAAAAAGCCCATCACCGGGCCCTGTTCCCCCGCCGCAACCGGAAATTGCGCTTTGTTGCGGTAACGCATGGGGGTATCCGCCGCCACAAGCGGTAAAGACTGCACATCATCCACACCACCCACGCGCTGTAATGTTTCCTGCACCCATTGCGCTTTATAGCGGCATTCTGCCTCGTAGGTGATATGTTGCCACACACAACCGCCACAGCGGCCAAACACCGCACACGTAGCCTCCATGCGGTCGGGCGACGGTTGAAGCAATTGTTCTATCTTGCCAAAGGCATGATTTTTATGCACCTTAACAATGCGGCACAACAGGCGGTCGCCCACCGCTGTAAAGGGGATGAATATCACAAGCCCCGGCGCCGGTATTTCTGCGTCCACATAGCGAGCAACGCCGTTGCCCTCGCCAGTGACGCCGGTAACTGTCAATTCGACGATTTGATTCTTTGCAAGCGCCATAGCTCTTCCCCCTTCTTCAATATTCTCTGCGTACATTGTACACAATTCCGCACAAAAGCGCAAGATGCATAACCGCATTTTCACAAAAAAACAGCCATGTGCATATTACACATCGCTGTTTTTTGTGGTTTATACTTATTTCACCATAGAAGCGACTTCGTTAGCAAAGTCGTCTTCACGTTTTTGCAAACCTTCGCCCTTTTCAAAGCGAGAGAAAGCCACCAAACGCATATCGCCGCCGGCCGCCTTAGCCTGCTGGTCAACATACTGTTGCACAGACAGGTTGCCATCTTTGACAAACGCCTGCAACATGAGACAGTTCTCCTGGAAATACTTTTTGAGTTTGCCTTCGATCATCTTTTCCAAGATGTTTTCGGGCTTGTTCGCGTTTTTGGGATCGTTTTTGATGAGGGCGAGTTGCACCTCTTTTTCGTGCGCAATGACATCTGCGGGCACGCTGGCCTGATCCAGATAGGGCGCATTCAAAGCGGCGATCTGCATCGCGACGTCTTTACCACACTCGATGAGCGCATCGGAACCGGAAGCAGCGGCATCCGCCTCAAACTGCACCAGAACACCAATGCGGCCGGCGCCGTGGACGTAAGCCACGCAATCGCCTTCATAGCGGATGAAACGGCGTACACTCAGATTCTCACCGATAACCATGACCTTGTCACGCAGAACGTCGGCCATCGTCTGCCCGTTGCCGGCATCCGCCGCCATCAAGGCATCCACATCCGCAGGATTGCGGTCGATGATAACCTGAGCAACCTCTTTCACAAACTCGACAAATTTGTCACTCTTAGCGGCAAAGTCGGTCTCGGCATTTACCTCGACAACCACGCCAACCTTTTTGTCGTAATCGACGGTGGCATACGCCATGCCCTCGGCAGCCACGCGAGAGGCCTTTTTCGCCTGTTTGGCAAGACCTTTTTCACGCAAATAGTCGATTGCCTTATCCATATCGCCGTCGGAAGCTTCCAACGCTTTTTTGCAATCCATCATGCCGACGCCGGTCTTTTCACGCAGCGCCATAACATCTTTACTGGTAAAAGCCATAGTATATTTCCTCCTGTTATTATGCTTCCGCAAAACTTATTCAGCGGCTTCCTCGGTCGCTTCGGCGGCCACTTCAGCTGTTTCTTCGGCAGCGGTTTGCTCGCCCTGACGGCCTTCGATGATGGCGTCCGCCATGCAACCGGCAATCAGTTTCACAGCACGGATAGCGTCGTCGTTACCGGGGATAACGTAATCGGCATCATCGGGGTCGCAGTTGGTGTCAACAATGGCAACCACCGGGATGCCCAATTTCTTCGCCTCGGCGACAGCAATCTTCTCCTTGCGGGGGTCGACGATGAACAAAGCACCGGGTTGGGCTTTCATTTCTTTAATGCCGCCCAAGAATTTTTCCAATTTTTCAATCTCATGGTTGAGCTTGACCACTTCCTTTTTGGGGAGCAGATCAAACGTACCATCCTCTTCCATCGCCTTCAACTGGCTCAGGCGAGCAATGCGGCCGCGGATGGTGCGGAAGTTGGTGAGCATGCCGCCCAACCAACGGGCGTTCACATAATGCGCACCGGCGCGAATCGCCTCTTCACGAACGGAATCCTGGGCCTGCTTTTTGGTGCCGACAAACAGCACCTCTTTGCCGTCGGCAGACAGCTGGCGAATAAACATATACGCCTCTTCCAATTTGCGCACCGTCTTCTGCAAGTCAATGATATAGATACCATTGCGCTCGGTGAAGATGTAGGGCGCCATCTTGGGGTTCCAACGACGGGTTTGGTGACCGAAGTGAACGCCGGCCTCCAACAACTGTTTCATGGAAATAACGGACATAGTGTTTTCCTCCTTGGTTTTTCCTCCGCGGGCACAGACAGCCACCGGCCGGTACATCCGGCTGCGGCACCGACCGCCTATGTGATATCCCACGTGCGTTATGCCGGGATATTATACCACAGAATATACCGAAACGCAAGGTTTTTTTGCGTTTTATTATGGATTTTTTTGTGTTTTTTAGACTATATAGGTGAAAAACTGCGTTGCTCCCCTCAACGGAACAAGCCACCCAAAATATGTGGGCCGCTACGGCAGGTGCAAGAACCGCCGGGTGGGCATTTGTAATTAACCAAAATGGTCTCCTCCCCTATGACCTCTATCTCTTTCCAATGGATAACAATATCCGGTTCTTTCCCCAAAATGCCGCATAACTTTTTTCTGCCGAAGACAACAATCGCCACAATTTGGGCGGTACAGGTGTCCACCTCTACGTCGTCCACAAAACCCAAACGCGTGCCGTCGTGAATATTGATAACCTCTTTATTGTGCATGTCCGTGATACGTGCAATCACATACATTCCTCCCATTCCTTGGTGATATATCTATTGTATGCGAAAAGACACACAGACAGAACAAAAACAACGTACAGGCGTTGCACGCGGCGAATAAAGCGCCTTGTAATCCAACCAAATAAAATGCAAAAAGCCTCCGGCCGAAACCGGAGGCTTTTTAAGTTTTTTGCAGAATCTAAATCAATGTCTGTTGATTACAGGTTGTTGTGATTGATGACGTTTTCCGTCTCGCTTTCGCTGGCAGCAACGGTTTCTACCTGCGCGATGGTCAAGAGTTCCATTTCGGGATTAGAATATACTTTCTTCATCGGAAATCACTCCTTATTCTTAATGTGTAAGGCCGAAATTAGGCTTCGGCAGCTTTGGTTTCGACGCCGTTGACCGTCTTAACAATGACTTCGTCGTACACACGGACGATATCGTTTTCGGTCCGATAGTAGTCCACATACGCACGAGCGTAGATGGGCTCATCGAAGTTCGAGTTCGGCACATTGGTGACAACGACGGTGTAAGTGACCTTTTTGTTTGCGGTATTCACTTCGTACAGTTTCAAAGCCTCAACCTCTTTAACCGGTCCTTCGTCGGTGATCACAACATTATCCGCCGCGATGGCATCGCCATCCAAGGAAACGACCGCGCCGTAACCCTCCAAGGTGTAAATCTTGCCATCGATGCAGACTTTTGCATCCGCCGCGATGGTGCGATATACGCCCTCACCATAGGCAACGCCGGACGCGTTCAGTTCGAACAGGAAACGCAGGTCGGCCACAGTGTCGTCGTTCGCACGCGCACGGAGCTGAGCACCCAGGTTTTCAATGGGGGCCACGCCACCGACAACCGCGATTTCAGACAAGCCAGCAATGGTGTATCCTTTGTTGTTACTGGTCTGGAATTTGAAGATGAGGTGCATACCCTTTTGGATTTCGCCGAACTCTACCATGACAGCCGAAGCAGTACGATTAGGCGGCCAATAGTTCTGCTTATCGGTACCCAAGGCTTTGGTGTAAGAATACACCGGCGTGTAATGGCTCGGGTTGTCAATGATGTTTATCGCAGAAGCAGTCTTGGTGACATAGACATCGAAGCCCTCGATACCATGCGTCGCACCAGCAGCAATCAAGAAAGAGGAAATATCCATCTCTTGACTAAACGCAAATTCGTACCAAACCATACGGTTAGCCACGGTTTCGGCACCACTGTCGTCGAAAGACACTTTGAGGTCTTTGTCAAAAACCTTGCCGTCAAACATATAGTTGGCAATATCAGTCTTAAGGGCTTTATAGGTGCCGGCATAGTTGTGGCAATGCTTGACGTCGGCAGCGGTGAGAATGTTGTTGTCGATGACATATTTCATGTTATCGG
>JAFPCP010000015.1 GCA_017423825.1 Clostridia bacterium
ATGTGGTCGGCGGATGAGGAGCTGGAAACGCTGTTATCGCTGGGGTTGAGTGATGCCGAATATAGACTGATTTTATCCGAAAACGCACAACGCATCTTTGCGAACACAAAATAAACGCTTAAATTCCTGCAAAACGACGGTTGCGGCTGTGGTTTTGCAGGAATTTTCAGTGATAGCGCACAAAGTTCCTGTGAGGAGAAATTATTTTACGAAATAGCGTTGACTTTACCATTGTAAAGTGATATCATACTATCAAATTGAGAGAAGCAACAGAAATGGGGCGTAAAAGATGAATGATTTTCACACTGAAGCGTTAGATAGACTGTATGAGACCATCGCGGGCATTGACTCGGCGGAGGGCTGTCGGCGCTTTTTTGAGGATATTTGCACGATTAAGGAATTACAGGACATGTCGCAGCGGTTGGAAGTAGCGGTTCTTTTGGAACAGGGGAAGAACTATCAAGAAATTTCTGCCCAAACGCGTGTGAGCACGGCGACCATCAGCCGCGTCAATAAATGTCTACATTATGGCACCGGCGGTTACCGCGACGCGATCAAACGTATGACCGACGGGGAGGAATAACGCATGAACCAGACAACCTTGCGAAATGACGAAAAGACGATATTTGCCCTGCGTGAGTTGTACCGAAAATATGGGTACAGCCAGTATAAGATGAGCAAATTCGAGGAATACGAGTTGTACGTGCGCAACAAGGATTTCCTCATTTCCGATAACATCATCACCTTTACAGACACAAATGGTAAACTATTGGCGCTCAAACCTGACGTGACTTTGTCCATCATTAAAAATAGCCAGGACACACCCGGTGTGGTGCAAAAGGTGTATTATAACGAGAACGTATACCGTGTTTCTTCCGGCACCCATGCATTTAACGAAATCATGCAGGTGGGTTTGGAATGCATTGGGGATATAGATGCGTATTGTCTGTACGAAGTGTTGTGCCTGGCGGCGCAGAGTTTGCGTTGCATCCGAGAGAACGGTGTTCTGGACATCTCGCATTTAGGAATTTTGGATGGCTTGTTAGAACGATTTGGGGTAGAGTCTCACGACCGAAAAGAGATTTGGTGCTGTGTAGGCGAAAAAAACCGACACGAGTTGGCGGCTTTTTGCAAACAAATCGGTTTAAGCGAAGAGAAAACGGCTGTTCTGCAACAGTTGACGGCTTTGAGCGGTCGGCCGGACATGGTGCTTGCGCAGTTGCGTCAGATGCCGGCGGTGATGGAATCGCCCGAACCGGTCGAGGAGTTAGCGCAGTTATGTGATGCCTTGCAAGCGGGCGGTTACGGAGATATGATAGAAATTGATTTCTCTGTGGTAAGCGATAGCCGCTATTATAACGGCGTTGTGTTCAAGGGGTTTGTAGAGGGCGCGGCGGACAGCGTGTTGTCTGGCGGCCAATACGACCGATTGATGCGGCGCATGGGGCGTCGCAGTGGGGCGATCGGCTTTGCGGTGTACATGGATAGATTGCAACGGCTGTTGCAAGACGACCGCGGCTATGATGTAGACACGGTTTTGTTGTACGATGATATGGCAAGTGTTTCGACTTTACAGACAGCGGTGGCGGATTTAGCGGCGCAAGGGCGCACCGTCATGGCGCAACGACAGCGGCCGGAGAAGATTGCGTATCGTTGTTTGGCGCGTTTGTGCGGAAATGAGGTGCAGATTCTTGAAGAAAATGCTTAATGTCGTGTTGCCCAAGGGCCGCCTGGGTGAAAAGGTATACGACCGCTTGGAACGCGCGGGATATGCCTGTCCGTCCATTCGGGATGGCAGCCGCAAACTGGTGTTTGAAAACCCCGAAGCGGGCGTGCGCTATTTCTGGGTGAAGCCGTCGGACGTGGCTATTTACGTGGAACGCGGTGTGGCGGATATCGGGGTGGCCGGAAAAGATATTCTGTTGGAATATCAGCCGGATGTATATGAACTGTTGGATTTGGGATTTGGCCGATGCCGCATGGCGGTGGCGGCCCCAGTCGATTTTCGGGACGACCCGCGCCGCACTCTGACGGTGGCGACCAAGTTTACTAACATTGCCCGCACATATTATGCGTCCAAGGGGCGGGATATTGACATCATTCACCTGAATGGTTCCATTGAGATTGCACCTATTTTGGGGCTGTCGGATGTCATTGTGGACATTGTAGAAACCGGTGCGACCCTGCGGGAAAATCAGTTAGACGTGGTGGAAACGGTCGTGCCGATCAGCGCGCGTTTGATTGCGAATAAGGCAGCGTATAAGTTTAAGCGAGAGGCCATAGACGATGTTGTGACTCGTATGGCGGCACAATTGGAGGATAGCGTATGATACGCATACTGAAATACGGAGAAGTGGATAACAAGGACGTTTTCGCTCGCGTGACGCCCAAGGTGGATGTGGAATCCGTGGTGGCGGACATCCTTCGCACGGTGCGGGAACAAGGGGACAGAGCCTTGTTTGCCTATACGAAAAAATTTGATGGAGCGGTTCTGGAAACCTTGCAGGTGACCGAACAGGAAATAGAAGAAGCTCTGGCGGCGGTGGAGCCGACTTTTGTGGAAATATTAGAGCGCGCGGCGGCGAATATTCGCCGTTTTCACAGCCGACAGGTGCGCAACAGTTTCCTTATCAATGAAGAAAACGGCGTGGTGACCGGGCAGAAAATCATTCCGGTTGACCGTGCGGGTCTGTATGTGCCGGGTGGCACGGCGGCGTATCCTTCGACGGTTTTGATGGATGCGATACCCGCCAAGATTGCGGGGTGCCCGGAGGTCGTGATGGTCACGCCCCCCGGCCGCGATGGAAAGGTAAACCCTGTTATTCTGGCGGCGGCTAAGGTTGCCGGTGTGGATTGCATTTATAAAGTTGGTGGTGCACAGGCGATTGCTGCATTGGCATACGGCACCGAAACCGTGCCGAAAGCGGATAAAATTGTTGGCCCCGGCAACGCGTTTGTCGCCGAGGCAAAAAAGCAGGTGTTCGGTACGGTGTCGATTGATATGATTGCCGGTCCGAGCGAGATTTTGATTGTCGCAGACGGCGCCGCCGAGGCGCGGCACGTTGCAGCTGACCTCCTTAGCCAGGCGGAGCACGATAAATTGGCCAGTGCGGTGCTGGTCACCGATTCGATGGAACTGGCCCAAGCGGTGCAGGCGGAACTGGAAGTGCAAATTCCCCAACTTGAACGCGCGGAGATTGCCCGTGCCTCTATTGACGAAAACGGCAAAATCATTGTGGCGGACACCTTGCGTGTGGCGATAGATATCGCCAATGAAATTGCGCCGGAGCACTTGGAATTGTGCGTGGACAACCCCTTTGATTATTTGGATAGCATTCGCCACGCAGGCTCCATTTTTATGGGGCGGTATTGCCCGGAGGCGCTGGGGGATTATTTTGCGGGCCCCAACCACACCTTGCCGACCAGTGGTACGGCGCGGTTTTCCAGCCCGCTGTCGGTGGATGATTTTGTCAAGAAGACACAATACACCTACTATACCAAAGACGCCCTGCGTCGTGTGGCGGCGGACGTGGCCTTTTTCGCCGAGAAAGAGGGACTCACCGCTCACGCGAAGAGTGCGGTCATCCGCTTGGAGGATGAATAAGCATGAGTCGTTTTTTATGTGAGAGATATACGGAACTGGTTCCGTATACACCGGGGGAACAGCCTCGGGACAGAAAATACATCAAACTAAACACAAATGAATCTCCCTATCCGCCGTCACCAAAAGCGCAGTTAGCGGCGGCACAGGCGGCGGCAGAATTGCAACTGTATCCGGACCCGACGTGCGACGCGTTAACGCGGGAGATTGCGGCACTGTGTGGCGTGACCCCCGACCAGGTATTGGTGACCAATGGGTCGGATGAGATACTGAATTTTGCCTTTATGGCCTTTTGCGATACCAACCATCCCGCGGCATTTCCGAATATTACCTACGGCTTTTATTCGGTGTTTGCAGCCTTAAATGGTGTAGAGTATCGGGAGATTCCGTTGGACACGGAGTTCAAAGTTCGTCCGGCGGATTATGCCGGGTTATCGCATACGATTTTTATTGCGAATCCCAACGCACCTACGGGCTTGGCTCTAACACCGGCGCAGGTGGAGGAGATATTACAGCAAAACCCGGATCGCGTGGTGGTAATTGATGAAGCGTATGTAGATTTCGGCGCGGAGAGTTGCGTGCCGCTCATCCAGCGGTACGATAACCTGCTCGTTACCCAGACCTTCTCGAAATCCCGTTCAATGGCGGGTGCGCGGTTGGGATTCGGCGTAGGAAATCGGGAACTGATTGCCGATTTGAACCGCATCAAATACGCCACCAACCCCTACAACATCAACCGCATGACGATGGCGGCGGGTTTAGGGGTTTTGGCGGACGAGGCATATACCCGCTGTCATTGCTTGGAGGTCGCGCAGACGAGACAGCAGACAGCGGCGGCGTTGCAGGCGATGGGATTTACGCTCACCGATTCGGTGACGAATTTTCTGTTTGCCCGTCACTCGGATTATGACGGAGAGAGCCTGTATCGGCACTTGAAGTCGGATGGCATTTTGGTACGTCACTTTAACAAGCCGGGAATTGATGAATATGTTCGCATTACGATTGGCACACCGGAAGAAATGCAGGCGCTTTTGCAGTCATTGCGGCGCTTGTTGGAGGGATAATGTATGAGAAAAGCAGAGATAAAACGTACCACCGCGGAGACGGATATAACGCTCAGTTTGTGTGTGGATGGGACAGGGGAAGCTACGGTGGATACCGGTTGCGGGTTCTTGGATCACATGCTGACTTTGTTTGCACGGCACGGTTGTTTTGATTTGACGGTGACTTGTCGTGGGGACGTGCAGGTGGACGATCACCACACCGTGGAGGATGTGGCGATTTGCCTAGGAGAGGCCTTTGCGCAATGCCTGGGTGATAAAGCGGGTGTCACCCGCTATGGCGACACCGTTTTGCCGATGGATGAGAGTTTGATTTTGTCGGCGGTGGACCTGTCCGGTCGCAGTCATTTGGAGTATGCGGCGGATATCCCCACCGAAAAAGTCGGCTTTTTCGACACGCAATTGGTGGAGGAGTTTTTTGCGGCTTTTGTGCGCACGGCGGCTTGCGCGTTGCACATTCGGCAGTTGGCAGGCCGGAATTCGCACCACATTATTGAAGGAATGTTTAAGTCGGTCGCTCGCAGCTTGCGTGAAGCGGTGGCGATAGACGCGGCGTTGGCCGGACGCGTTCCCTCGACTAAAGGGGTACTGTAATGGTTGCATTGGTGGATTATGGCGTAGGGAATCTCTTTTCTTTGAAAAGTTCCTTGGCGGCCATCGGTGTGGAAACACAAGTGACGTCCAACCCCAAAACGTTGCGTCAGGCAGATAAAATCATTTTGCCCGGCGTTGGCGCTTTTGCGGATGCGGCGGAGAAATTGCGCGCTACCGGTTTGGGTACTGTGTTGCGAGAAGAGGCCAAAAACGGAAAACCTTTGCTGGGCATCTGTCTTGGTATGCAGTTGTTGTTTGAGGAAAGCACCGAATATGGGCTACACAAGGGCTTGGGGCTAATTCCAGGGCGTGTTGTACCAATTGAGACGGTTATTCCGGCGGGGTTGAAGATTCCGCATATCGGTTGGAATGCGTTGCAATTTGCAGGAGAACCGCACGCGCTGTTTCGGCATATCCAGCCGGGGGATTGTGTGTATTTCGTGCATTCCTATTACGCGACGGATTGTGATGAGTCGGTGATTGCCACCGCGGAATACGGCGCTCCGCTGACAGCGGCGGTGGCCAAAGGTCGGGTGTACGGTTGCCAGTTTCATCCGGAGAAGAGTGGCCGGGTAGGTTTGGAGATTTTGCGTGCGTTCTGTGAAGAGGAAGGGTGACGGAGATGCGGATATTTCCGGCAATTGATTTATACGAAGGTAAAGCGGTTCGCCTTTACAAGGGTGATTACGCACAAATGACGGTATACAACGACAATCCGTTAGCGGTGGCGCGCGATTTTGCCGAAAAAGGGGCGGCGCAGATTCATCTGGTGGATTTGGAGGGTGCCAAAAACGGCACAACGCCCAATTTGGACACGGTGTGCCGTATAAAACAGGAGACCGGCTTGTTTTGCGAGGTTGGCGGCGGCATACGCACAATGGAGGTCATAGAACGATATTGTGCGGCCGGTGTGGACCGCGTGATATTGGGCACGGCGGCGGTGACCGGCCCTGGCTTTGTGCAGGCGGCGGTGGAGCGCTATGGCCGTGCCATTGCTGTCGGCGTGGACATTCGAGACGGGTTCGTCGCGGTGAAAGGTTGGACAGAGCAATCGTCCGTGGATGCGTTTACTTTTTGTGAGCAGATGGATAAATTAGGGGTGCAGACGCTGATTTGCACCGATATATCACGCGACGGCGCGATGCAAGGCAGCAACCACGCCTTGTATCGGGAATTATCCGAGCGGTTTTCCATGCGTATTATTGCGTCCGGTGGCGTATCGTCTCTGGAAGACGTGCAACGGCTGGCACAGATGAACTTGTACGGCGCCATTATCGGTAAGGCCTATTATACCGGTGCGGTAGACCTGCGTGAGGCGATTGAGGTGGCAAAATGATAACCAAGCGAATTATTCCTTGTTTGGATGTGAAAGACGGCCGTGTAGTCAAAGGCGTTAATTTCGCGGGATTGGGGGATGTATCCTGCCCGGTGGAATTAGCCCGCTATTATAGCGACAACGGGGCCGATGAACTCGTGTTTTACGATATCACAGCTTCGGCAGAGGGGCGCGGACTGTTTACAGACATTCTGCGTCGAGTGGCCGAAACGATTTTCATTCCCTTGACGGTGGGCGGCGGCATTTATACGCTGGATGATTTTGACCGGGTGCTGAAATGCGGCGCCGATAAGGTCAGCGTGAACTCCGGTGCTATCAGCCATCCGGAGTTGGTGCAAGAGGCGGCCAAGCGATACGGCAACCAGTGTGTTGTGCTGTCGGTGGACGTTAAGCGGGTGGATGGCGTGTATCGCGTGTTTGCCAAAGGTGGTCGCGAAAACACCGGTATGGAGGCCATTGAGTGGATAACGCGGTGTGTGGAGGCCGGTGCCGGCGAGGTGGTGGTGAATTCCATCGACACCGATGGCGTAAAACAAGGCTTCGACCTGCCGCTGTTAGAAGCGGTTTGCCGGGCGGTATCGGTGCCGGTGATTGCTTCGGGGGGCGCGGGATGCATACAAGACTTTATCACGTTATTCCAGGGTTTGCCGCAGGTGGATGCCGGACTGGCGGCCTCTATTTTCCACTTTGGTGAGGTTGCAATAAGCGACCTCAAAGCGGAGATGCAACGGCAGGGAATCTCCGCCAGACAGTAAGAGAGGAATGGGAGTTATTATGCATATAGAAGATTTGAAATTTGACGAACAAGGTCTCATCCCGGCCGTCGTGGTGGATGCGGTGAGCAAACGGGTGTTGACGCTGGCGTATATGAATCGGCAAAGCCTGTCCGTGTCAATGGAAAAAGGCTTGACCTGTTTTTGGAGCCGTTCACGGCAGGAGCTGTGGCTTAAAGGCGAAACCAGCGGAAACTATCAACACATTGTTTCTATCACAGCGGATTGCGATGGCGATGCGTTGGTGGTGATGGTGGAGCCGGATGGTCCGGCCTGCCACAAAGGCACTGTTTCTTGTTTTGAGCAACCGCTGTGGAAGAATGAAGAGAAAACAGAGTTTTCCTTACAGGCGCTCATGCAACTTATTGAAGGACGCAAGACAGATAAAAAGGACGGCTCGTATACGACCTATTTGTTTGAAAAAGGTCTGGATAAAATTTTGAAAAAAGTGGGAGAAGAGAGCACCGAGGTGATTATCGCCGCCAAAGCGCAGGATAAAAAAGAAACGGTGTATGAAATTGCCGATTTGGCATATCACGTGATGGTGCTGATGATTGAGGCGGGCATTTCGCTGGAAGACATTCATCGTGAGTTGGCTTCTCGGCATGTGATTGACCATAAAGTGAAGCAAGAAAAAATGACAAATTAAATGTATGTATACCGAGTGCTTGTCACATGCTAGAAAAGACAACTCGGCTTGCATTTTTGCCAATAGTTACCAAAGCCGCTGTTCTGTTGAACGGCGGCTTTTTTTTTGCGAAGCGGCGGATTTTTCCACGCTATGTGTCGATAAAGAGGAGAAAATAAAACTGTATTGTTTACAAGCGTGGAGATTTTTCGATGAAAGAGGTGACGATATGCGGCGTTTGTTTCGGTGGCTGGCGGCTTTTTTGACGGTGGCTTGTGCCGGATTATGGGGATTGATGCTGTATTTTCAACACGCTTTGCCGGATGCTTTAACGGTCAATCAGGGGGAAGGCGTTCATATAGGTCGGTTGGTTGAAGGGCATTTGTTGGAGAAAAGCCAGACTGTGGCAGCTATGCGTAGTGGAGATACGTATCGTGCCCAGTTGCGTCTGGCGGGGCTGTTTCCGATGAAAGAAGTCAGCGTGTCGGTGGTGGATACGCCGGTGGTGATGGTGTGTGGCACGCCGTTTGGGATTAAGTTGTATACAGATGGTGTGCTGATTGTGGGGCTGTCGGACGTGATGACGGCGGCCGGTGCGTATAATCCGGCGGCGGCTGCCGGGGTTTGCGTGGGGGATACGATTTTATCTGTGAACGGGCAGACGGTGAACACAAATCGGCAGGTATCCAAACTGATTAATGCGTGCGGAGGAAACCAAGTCACCTTGCGGTTGCGCCGAGATGGCGTGGAGTTTGAAGCAAAATTCTTGCCGGTGCGCCCGCGTGGGGAAGAAGGATATCGCGCCGGCTTGTGGGTGCGGGACAGCACGGCCGGCATCGGCACGCTCACGTTTTATGAGCCAAGTAGCGGAAGATTTGCAGGGTTAGGGCATGCGGTGTGTGACGTGGATACGGGGGAGCAGTTGGCAATATCCGGAGGAGAGATTGTGCCGGCGCGGATATTTGATGTGGAAAAGAGCGTGTCCGGCACGCCGGGGGAATTGTGCGGGGCGTTTGAACTGGGGACGCTTGGACGCTTGCAGTACAACGGCGCGGACGGGTTATATGGGAAATTAACCGTGTATCCGATTGGCTGGAAAACCTTGCCGGTTGCCCGTGCACAGGAGGTGGAGAAAGGGGCGGCGCAGATATTGACCACCTTGGATGGTTCCACCCCGCAACTGTATGACGTGTCTATCGAGCATGTAAAATACACGGCTTCTGCACAGGGGCGGCATATGATTTTGCGCGTTACGGATGCGCGTTTGTTGGAGAAGGCCGGCGGCATCGTGCAGGGTATGAGCGGCTCTCCGATCATACAAAATGGCAAGCTCATCGGCGCCGTCACCCACGTGCTGGTGGACGATCCCACCCGCGGCTACGGCATCTTCGCTGAGAATATGCTCGAAACGGCACAAGGCGTGGTACAAGAAAAGAAAATGAAAGACGCATCCTAAGCAACGACGTCAATGGTGCCATCCGTTTCGGTCGTTTGACCTATACCACCGAAGGCACCTATTACTACGTCGTTCGCGAGAAGATTCCTGTGGGGGACAAATTGGGCATCGTTTATGACGAGACCGAGTATCGTGTGAAAGTCTTGGTGGAGGATCACCATGCCGGTGTTTTGGAGACAACAACCACCATCCAGATGGTGCTGAAAAATGGCACAACCATTTCCACAAGCTCCATCGCTTTCAATAACGAATACCAAACGACTGCCGCCGATGCGGTTATTTCCGGCAGCAAGGTTTTGGAAGGGGGAGACCTGGAAGCGGATGCTTTCCGCTTCAACCTGTATCAAACCGATGATACCTATGATATCACCGGACTAACCCCGGTTTCCTTCGTCAAAAACGAGCAAGACGGTAGCTTCCGTTTCACCAAAGATAACACCCCGGCTTTGCATTACGAGCAGGTAGGTACGTATTACTACGTGCTCATAGAGGACGCCTCCACCCCTGTGGAAGGGATTGTATACGACACGACGGTCTATCAGTTTGAGGTGACAGTCACCGACAATGGCATAGGCGCGCTGGAATGTACAATCGCCTGTGTCAACGGGGACGCGAACCGCGTTATCTTCCGCAACGTGGTGGAAGAGGAAGTGGTGGAAACGCCGGATACGCCGGATACGCCCGATGTGCCGGCAACGACGCCGTATGCGCACAGCCCGCAGACCGGGGATGGCTTCCACGTTCAGCTTTGGATAGCCCTCTTGTTCGTGAGCGGTGGTGGCTTGGTTGTAGCGGCCATGCGCGGCAGAAAAAGAGAAGAATCGTGAGTCGAGTGGCTCGCCGCGTAGAACCTGTTGCGTTTCGTTTTGAGGCGTGAAAGGTGCGTCCAAAAGCAAAGAAAAGCATCCCGCATGTTTCGGGATGCTTTTCTGCATTTGTTGGGTGTGTTGCTTTTTACGTGTTCGCTGGATTAATCTTCCAATTGAGAGGTGCAGTGGGGGCAACGAGTGGCCGCAATAGCAATCTCGGATTGGCAGAAAGGACACAACTTGGTGGTAGGAGCTTCCTCTTCGGCGGGCTCGTCGTTCTTTTTGTTGATCAGAGGCAGGTTGTGCAGGTTGTTCATCACTTTAATCATGAGGAACAGCACCACGGCGATGATAAAGAAATTAAGCAAAGCCATGATAAAAGCACCATACATCAATTCGACGCCGAACAGTTTGACCGACAGGTTGCTGAAATCGGTTTTGACCAACAGACCGATGAGGGGGGAGATGATGTCGTTGACCAAAGAATCAACGATAGCCTTGAAAGCGGCACCAATCATGATACCAACAGCCATATCGACGACGTTGCCCCGGTTAATAAATTCCTTGAATTCCGCAAAGATTTTTTTCATAATGTCACCCTCCTGATAATGAGATATCTCTATTGTATCATACTATGCGACAAAATTCCACTTTTTTCATAAAATCTTTCGAAAAGACAAAAAAGCCGTTGCGGCCTCGGTTTAGGTGGCATGCAACGGCTTGTAAAAGGTATTTAATTCGTACGCTCGTCGCCCCAGAAAAAGACAGCGGTGGTACCGGGACCGGCGTGGCAACCGATGGTGGGGCCGATGTCGAAAATTTGCACTTTGCCATTGAGTTTCGGAAAACGTTTTTCGATATCGGCGGCAACCATTTTGGCATCCTCCATGCAAGCGGACTGGCAGATGAAACATTTTCCGTTATAATCCAGACCGTTTTGGGCATGTTCTTCCATTTGGTTAACCAATTCTTTGAGGGCTTTTTGCTTGCCGCGAATTTTGAACCGGGGAATCAGGCGTCCCAGGTAGTCCACGTTAAGCACCGGACAAATTTTCAATACGGTACCGAACCAGCCGGCTGCTTTTGTGACGCGACCGCCCTTCACAAAGAAGGTGAGGTCGGTAGAGCAGAACCACAGATGCATGGTTTTTTTGTTTTGTTCTATCCATTGATAGAGTTGGTCGATATCCATGCCCTCGTCACGCATATCGGCCAAGGTTTCCATGATAAGCCCCACGCCGGAGGAGGCGGCAAGAGAATCTACGATATACAGTTTGCGTTCAGGGAACTGTTCGGACAGCATTTCCGCCGCGATGCGGGCAGAGTTATAAGATCCGGAAAGACCGCTGGACAGGGCGACGTGCAACACGTCTAATCCACCCTCCAAAAAGGGCGTGAAGAATCGGATGTATTCCTCCACGTTGACCTGTGCGGTGTGTGCGTCGGCACCGGCTACCATGGCGCTGTAAAAATCATTCATTGTCATGGAAACGCCCATATCGTCGATGCATTCTTTCCCATCTATGATATAATGGAAATTTGCAAAAGGGATGTTTCGGCTTTTCAAATGCGCCGGTGTCGTATCGGCGATGGAACAACAACTGAGAACAAAAGATGACATAGGGTTGACCTCCTCGGGTTGAATTTTCCCCTTGATGGCGGGATCGCAACCAGCCGCATCAAAGGACAATGAACGGGATATACACAGCATATGCGTGGTGCCCATTCGCTTACACACATCATTGTATAAGACAAGGGGATAAAAGTCACCCTACCGTCTACGTTTTCCTCTCTCGTGCTTATTTTGGGGCAGTAGAGGATGTTTTAATCCATTCTACCGTCGGTAGAGTGTTGCATTATTGCTTGTTTTGTGTTATACTTATGCCGAAGAAGGTGCTTTTCGCAGCTTTTTGATACAAGGAGAAAAACGATGGAAGATTTACGTATGATTATTGCCGGCAACATTGGGCAGTTGCGTCGCACAGCGAGCATGACGCAGTTGGAGTTGGCTGAGCGACTGAATTATTCCGACAAGGCTGTGTCCAAGTGGGAGCGTGGCGAGTCCTTGCCGGATGTTGGCACGCTGAAAGAGATAGCGGATTTGTTTGCTGTTTCGGTGGATTATTTGTTGCGTGCAGACCACCCGGTTGAGAGCGCTGTGCGCCGCGAATACACAAAACGGCAAAAGCGCAATCATCGCTTGATAGCGGCTATGGGTTGTATGTTGGTATGGTTTTTGGCGGTGGTGGTTTTTGCAAATATAGATTTGCTATGGAAAGCACCGGAGGCTCGGCACGCATGGTTGGTGTTTGTGTATGCGGTGCCGGCAACGGCGATAGTGGCTCTTGTGTTTAATAGCATTTGGGGGAATCGTCGCTGGAATTTTGCGATTATTTCCATATTGGTATGGAGCGTGCTGCTGACAGTATACCTTACCGGATGTGTGTTTGGACTGAATTTGTGGCTTATTTTCCTCCCCGGCGTGCCGGCACAAGTGATTATTGGCTTATGGGCGGGCCTTCGATTTAAGTAAACAAAAGAGCGGGTGTGTCTTGTGTGACACACCCGCTCTTTTTTAGTTGTTTGTCTGTTTGTTTTTTTGGCGATAGTTTTTGAAATGATGGCGAATCTTTTTGCGTACTGGGATGCCTTTGGCCGTGTATAGGAAAACAGAGCGTTCCGTGATGGCCATAATCATCATAAAATTAGCTATGAGTTTTGGCGTCAGGAGCGGATAATCCACCAACCCTTGTATGCAGAAAGAGGAAACAAATCCCAACACAGCAAATCCAATCCAGAAAGAATAACTATACCCGTTTCGCATCAATTCCAAGCCGTTTTTAGCGACCTTTCCGCCGATGAGCAGCATGATGAACAGGGCAATAATACCGCCCTCTACGAGCAATTGCAAGGCAATGTTGTGGGCATGCAGGGCGTTAATATTATTCTCTGCCATGATTTGATGGGTAATTTCCGTTCCGGCACCCTGTCCGAAAATGGGGTTTTCTACAAACATCTTTAACGCTTGCAACCAGATGCGGAACCGTTCGTTGATGGCGAGGTCGGCACCGGAATTGTTGAGGATTTCGGCGGTGGTGTTCATCGCCTCTTCCGTGAGTAGGTTGCCGCCCGTTTCGTTGGTGCTGCCAAGGATAGCTCCGCCAACCGAGATGCCGGGTAAAATGGTCAAAAAGCGTTCCATGACCTCTTCCGGCAGCAGTAGCAATATACAAACAATGTACAGCGTGACGGTAGCAAATTTATGTCGCACATTAAACAGAACGAGTGCCAAGGCTAACGCCAGTATCGCCAGATACCCGCCACGTGAGAAGGAAAAGAGCACGCCGCTGAATGTCAGAAAGAGGCAAATACGGCAGAAAAGCCGTAGTTCGGGGCGGCGTTCATAGAAGTTGAAATACACTACAAAAGGCGCCACCGCGGTGAGGTATTCCGAAAGGATGTTGGGGTTTGAGAATGTAGAACAGGCCCGCAAAACATAGCGGCTGTACCCGGGGTTGAGGGGGAGCACTTGATATACAAGCTCATCCAGCCACGCCCACATTTGATTGGGCACACCTTTGATGAAGAAGCCTAAACGATACTGGCAACACGCCACAAAACCTACGATGCCGGCTACGCCGGTGATGTATAACATGAAGGAGTCGAAACGGTCGGTGTCGGTCAGCAGGTTGTAGAGTATGAGATACATAAGGAAGAAGAAAGCCCACATAGCTACCGTAGCAATGGAATTGGGCGGTTTACGGCTGTACAGGATTGTGATAAACATGTAGCCGATGAAGGCAAGCAGAAGTTTACCGATTACCCCAATTTGCAAGGGACGATTGGTTTGTTTGAGTTCCTGCCAAGCAAAAGCGCCGGCAAGCACCACGATGAAAAAGCTGATATATTCCGGGAACAACGGTATCATAGCCAAGAGCAACAAAGCGCGCTGACCGGGCTCCTGCAAATCTTGCCGAATTTGCCGCAAACTGGTTTTCAAAACGCTCACCCCTTTCTTCTTTTTCTAAACCTTGCCTACTATATCACAACGCTATATAAAAGACAAGGAAAGTAACAAAACTGTCATAATTTTTTGCAAAAAAACGGTGCCGGTTCCTTTTGGAAACCGGCACCGTTCGGGTTGTATGCATATTGTATAGGGTTGCTTATTTTTGCAAAAGGGATTCGCCGGTCATCTCCGCAGGTTGCGGCAAGCCGAGGATTTGCAACATAGTGGGGGCGATATCCGCCAGGCGGCCGCCCTCGCGCAACGTGCCCTCGTGTCCTACCATGCACAAGGGCACAGGATAGGTGGTGTGCGCGGTGAAGGGGGAGCCGTCGGGTTCATACATTTTGTCGGCATTACCGTGGTCAGCGGTGATGAGAGCAACGCCGCCCATGTCGAGTGTGGCTTTGACTGTGTCGCCGACGCAGGCGTCCACCGCTTCCACAGCGGCTTTGGCGGCGTCAAACACGCCGGTGTGGCCGACCATGTCGCAGTTGGCATAGTTGAGGATAATGACGTCGTATTTGCCGGAACGGATGCATTCCACGACGTTGTCACGCACGGTGTAGGCGCTCATTTCCGGTTGCAGGTCGTAGGTAGCGACCTTGGGAGAGTTAACCAAAACGCGGTCTTCGCCGGCGTACTCTTTTTCGATTCCGCCGTTGAAGAAGAATGTCACGTGGGCGTATTTTTCTGTTTCAGCGATGCGCAGTTGGGATAACCCTTTGTCGCTGAGATACTGACCAAGGGTGTTGGTGAGCACTTGAGGTTTGAAGGCGACCTGTACGCCCGGCATGGTCGCATCGTACTGTGTCATGCAAACGTAGGTTAAGGGGAAACAGCCGTTCCGCCGTACGAAACCGTCAAATGCGGGATCGACAAATGTGCGTGTGATTTCTCTGGCCCGGTCGGGACGGAAGTTAAAGAATACCACACCGTCCCCAGCTTTGATGCAGCCTTGCGTGCCGGTGCAGACCACAGGCAGAACGAACTCGTCCGTCACGTCGGCGGCATAAGAGGCTTCCATAGCCGCGGCGGGGTCGGTGTTTTGCACGCCCTCGCCGTACACCATGGCGGCGTACGCTTGTTCCACGCGCTCCCAGCGGTTGTCACGGTCCATGGCGTAATATCGTCCCATAACCGTGGCGATGCGACCGACACCGATGCGTGCGGTGGCCGCTTGCAATTGCTCAATGAAATCTTTGCCGGAGGAGGGGGGGACGTCTCGTCCATCCATCAGACAGTGAATAAACACGTTTTCGACGCCGTTTTGCTTGGCCATTTCCAGCAATCCGAGCAGGTGTTCAAAATGGCTGTGCACACCGCCGTCAGACAGGAGTCCGGCCAGATGCAGGGCAGCACCCGGTTTCTTGGCGGCGTCCATGGCGTTTAACAGGGCAGGGTTTTGGAAGAAATCCCCATCTTGGATGGATTTCGTGATACGGGTTAATTCTTGGTATACGATGCGGCCGGCGCCGATGTTGGTGTGGCCGACTTCGCTGTTACCCATCTGCCCGTCCGGTAAACCCACGTCCATGCCGGATGCACCGATTTGCGTGGTAGGGTTTTCCGCGAACAGGCGGTCGAGGTGGGGGGTCTGGGCAGCTTGGATGGCGTTCCCATAGTTGTCGGGGTTGTTGCCGAAGCCGTCCATGATGATGAGAGTTAAAGGCTTTTTCATGAACAATTCCTACCTTTCGTAAAAAGAGGGCGGGCATCTCTGCCACGCCCTCTTGTATGAAACGATTTATTTTGCAGCGGCGACGATGGTGGCGAAGTCGTTGGGCTTCAAGGAAGCACCACCGATAAGACCACCGTCCACATCGGACATGGCCAGCAATTCAGCGGCGTTGGCCGCGTTCATGGAACCACCATATTGGATGGTGACGTTTTGCGCTACGGTGACGTCGTACAGGTTGGTCAGCACCTGACGGATGAGGCTGCACACTTCGTTCGCCTGCTCAGCGGTGGCGGTTTTGCCGGTGCCGATAGCCCATACGGGCTCGTAGGCGATGATGACGCGGCTCATTTCGTCGGCGGACACGCCTTCGAGAGCAATTTTGGTCTGCATAGCGACAATTTCGCCGGTGATGCCGAGTTCGCGCTGTTCGAGATATTCACCCACGCAGAGGATGACGGTCAAGCCAGCATCCAAGGCGCCGCGCACGCGTTTCGCAACGGTGGCGTCGGTGTCACCGAAGAAGGTGCGGCGTTCGCTGTGGCCGAGGATAACGTAGCCCACGCCCATAGCACGCAGCATATCCGCGGCGATTTCGCCTGTAAAGGCACCGGCCTTTTCCCAATAGCAGTTCTGCGCCGCGACACCGATGTTGGTGCCGGCGGTGGCTTCCAGGGCGGCGGGCAGGTCCACAAAGGGCACGCCCACGACCACGTCGCAGGTGGCATCCTTAAC
The DNA here is from genome assembly GCA_017423825.1 of Clostridia bacterium. Lineage (GTDB taxonomy): Bacteria > Bacillota > Clostridia > Oscillospirales > Acutalibacteraceae > UBA5905. Next base: position 16,678 of record JAFPCP010000015.1, read on the forward strand.
CAGCGGGCGAATGGCTTCGATAAGTTCTTTGGCTTCGGCCGGAGTTTTGTTCATTTTCCAGTTACCGGCGATGACGTATTTACCCATGATGGTATTCTTCCTTTCTGTTTCCGGCAGTTGCCGGTATATTAGATAATTATTTCTCGTTGAGGCAGGCGATGCCGGGCAGTTCTTTGCCTTCCAGGAATTCCAGAGAAGCACCGCCACCGGTGGAGATGTGGGTCATTTTGTCGGCAAACCCGAGTTTTTCCACCGCGGCCGCGGAGTCGCCACCGCCGATGATGGAGATGGCACCGCTTTCGGCCACAGCCTTAGCCACGGCGATGGTGCCGCCGGCAAAGTTAGCCCATTCAGACACGCCCATGGGGCCATTCCAGATAACGGTGCCGGCGCCGACGATTTTCTCTGCGAACAGTTCGCGGGAGGCGGGGCCGATATCGAGTCCCATCCAGTCGGCGGGGATGTCGGTGGCTTTAACGATTTTCCACTCGGCGTTCTCATCGAAGTCCGGAGCAATCACGTTGTCAACCGGGATGAGCAGCTGTACGCCCTTGTCGGCGGCCTTTTTCAGCAACTCACCGGCGAGTTCAATTTTATCCTCTTCACAAAGAGAGGTGCCGATTTCGTTGCCGATGGCACGCTGGAATGTGTAGGCCATACCGCCACCGATGATTAAGGTGTCCACCTTTTCGATGAGGTTGTTGATGACACCGATTTTATCGGACACCTTGGCGCCGCCGAGGATGGCGACGAAGGGGCGCTTGGGGTTAGCCAGAGCGCCGCCCATAACGTTGAGTTCTTTTTGAATCAGATAGCCACAAGCCGCGGGCAGATAATCCGCCACACCGGCGGTGGAAGCGTGGGCACGGTGCGCAGAACCGAACGCGTCGTTGACGTACAATTCCGCGAGGTCGGCCAAAGCTTTGGCGAAGGTGGCTTCGTTTTTGGTTTCGCGGGCATCGAAACGCACGTTTTCAATCAGCACAGCCTCGCCGTCTTTCAGGGCGGCAATTTTGGCTTTGGCATCGTCGCCGATGATGTCGGCAGCAAAGGTCACTTTGCCGTCCAGCAGTTCGTTCAAACGGTCGGCAACGGGTTTTAAGGTGAATTTTTCGGCATCGCTTTTCAGAGCCTTGGCAATATAATCCGCTTTGGCGGCAGCCTGCTCGGCTTCGGGCAGAGCGGCAACGGCGGCTTTTTCCTTTTTGTTCAGGCCAAAACCTTCCGTGAAGATGCTGTGGGGCTTGCCCATGTGGGAGCACAAAATGACCTTCGCACCATTATCCAGCAGATAGCGGATGGTGGGCAACGCACCGATGATGCGCTTGTCGCTTGTGATAACGCCGTCTTTCATGGGTACGTTGAAATCACAGCGCACCAGCACGCGTTTACCGGCGACTTGTAAGTCTTCTACGGTCTTTTTGTTCAGATAACTCATACATAACATCCTTTCAAAATGTATTGTCTGTTAAAAATATGACAACGCAACATGCCTATTGTATATGATTTTTCATTTTTTTGCAAGGGGTGCGGGCAGAAAAGTATATATTCTCCATATGATTTTATTTGGTTAGTGTGCACAATGAGAGGGGAGACGAGGGAGTGTGCTGTCAACGTTACAAAAGACGCAATCCTTTGGGATACCGATTTTTGAGTCGCCCGCCGCTCACTTTTCCGAATCCAAGGGGTATATCGGCGACGCACACGGCGGTCCAGCCCGGTTCACCGTTGCAAGGGATTTCCTCGCCGTGCAGATAGGCATGCAAAAGCGCGTCTGTCGGCTGAAAGCGCACTTGTCGGCGGCAGGTATGCGCCGCGCCGGCAAGGAAGATGCTGTGGGAGGGTTCCAAGCGATTTTTGCAGACCGTGGCAACCGGCACACCCGCCGCGATTATATGCAGATTCCCGTAGTCCGGCAGTTGTTCCGGCAACAGCCAGACCTGATTTTTGATGGTCACAAAATGGCCTGTGGGTGTATCGGTGAAACAGTCGTTGTATAATTCGATGGCCGCTTGTCGATTGGCATCTTTGTTGGGTATAGGATAGGGTTGGATGCGGGGGGTGTAGTCCTTGTCTGCACGCCGGAATTTCGCAATGAAATGCCCTTCGCCGCCGTGATGTGGGAAAATGCGGCGGCAACCGGTCAGGTCGTCTTTACAATGGGACACCGTGCAAAAGTCTGCAACTCTTTCAAAAGACCATCCCGGACATCCCCACGGCACGTCGATGGGCTCTAGCGTGAAGGCGGGGTTTTCTGTCAGAAAGGCGGCGACAACGCTTTCATTCTCTTCCGGTGCAAAGGTGCAGGTGGAATAGACAAGTCGTCCACCCGGTCGCACAGCGGTCGCCGCGCTTCGCAGGATATCCAGTTGCCGGTCGGCGCAACGGTGAATGTTGACGACGCTCCATTCGGTGAGTGCTTGCGGCTCTTTGCGGAACATCCCCTCGCCGGAGCAGGGGGCGTCCACCAGCACCGCATCGAAAAAGCCCGGCAACGCTTCGCAGAGTGTTTGGCTGTCCGTGTTGGAAACAACGACTTGCCGCGTTCCCCAGCGTTCTATATTCTGGGCGAGTATCTTGGCGCGGGCGGGGACGTATTCGTTGCTCCACAAAAGCCCGGTGTCTTTGAGCGCTGCCGCGATTTGTGTGGATTTGCCGCCGGGTGCAGCGCACAGGTCGAGCACACGCTCGCCGGGTGTTGGGGCCAGTACGCTGACCGCAGAGGAAGCGGAAGGTTCTTGCATATAATAGGCTCCGGCGTGGTGCAGGGGGTCTGTTCCTGCTTTGTGCGGGGCGTCTAAATAAAAGCAATTGTCCGCAAAAGGAGAGATTTCCAGCGGCAGAGGAAACAGACGACGGAAGGCGGCGACATCTATTTTAGCCGTGTTGACGCGCAATCCTCGTCGTAAAGGATGGTCGTAGGCGGCGACAAACGCGTTCCATTCGTTTTGTAAAATTGGTTGCATCCGCTGCACGAATGCGTCGGGGAACACCATGGATTCTCACTCCTTTGTCGGTGATTTTTCAGGCAAAAAAGCCGTCACAGATGTCTGTAACGGCTTTTGGTTATTGTTCGTTGTTTTCGGCTAGGGCAGCTTTGAGTGCTCTCGCCAATTGGTCAGGGCAGGATGTGCCTTTGAAACCGCATTGGATGCCTTCCAGGCGGCGGATGGCCTCTTCCACGGGCATGCCTTCTACAAGACGCGATACGCCTTGCGTGTTGCCGCCGCAACCGCCGTCAAACTGCACGCCGGTAACAAGGCCGTCCTCAATACTAAAAGACAGACTACGTGCGCATACACCTTTGGTGCGATACTGAAATGTCATGGTCTTTCCTCCTATTTACGGCATAGTTGTTTGGTTTTATACGTGAGCATCTGCGAAACCACCTCGTCCGCGACGTTGACGCTGCCGAGCGGGCGTGTGGTGGGCGCATACATGCCGTGGAAATCACTTCCGCCGGTCATGAGAAGTCGATGGGCGTCTGCGAACTCTTGCAAGGCTTGCGTCTGCTGTTCGGAGTGGTGCGGATGCCAAACCTCGACGCCGTCGAGCTTACCGGCTTCGGTGAGTTCTTCGAGCAGAGCTTCGTTTGCGTAGGCGGCGGGGTGAGCCAATACTGCCAGACCGCCGGCGCTGTGGATAAGGTCTATGACGTTTTGCACGCAGGGGTATTCTATATCCACCCGTGCACAGCCGCTCTCTGTGGAGAACAACTTGTCATATGTTTCCCCATAAATGGAGTCCGCATACCCGGCATCCATCAAGGCGTGCATGATGTGTTGCTTGAAGATGTTGGTGCTGCCGGCGGCACAGCGCATGATGGAATCCGGCACGATGGGGTAATACCGCAGAACCTTGCGCACCATTTCGGTGGCGGCGGCACGGCGGTTGTTGCCGATTTGCCGGCACATGCCTTCCAATCGGTCGGGGCTGTCGCATAAGTATCCGAGGACGTGGACTTTCGCTTGGCGTGCCGTGTCATAGGCTGAGAACTCCACCCCGTGTATGACTTCGATCCCTTGTCGCTTGCCAATAACGACAGCACGTGTGGCGCCGGCGACGGCGTCGTGGTCGGTGATAGCGATAGCGGACAGACCGCGACGTTTGGCCAAAGAAATGATTTCATCAATGCCGATGGAACCATCTGAAATTTTACTGTGACAATGCAAATCGCAGGACATAGGACTCCTCCGTGTGACGGGGCTGCTGTTTTTGATGGAAGCAACCCGAAAACCTCTTCTAACATTTAATATTATACACCAAAATGCTAGGAAAAAGCAACCAAAAAAACGCGAAAAAAAGGAAAAAAATACGAAAAAAGCGTTTTGCAAAACCTTATCGACAAATGTCGATGATATTTGTATAAACCGACGGATTTGCCACCGGATTTGCCCTTTTCTTTGTAATTGTCGGTTGAAAAGCAGGGGGGTATATGCTATACTGGACAAGCGCGTGGCGTGAATTTAACAGAAAGAGATGTTGTGTTTGATAAAGATTGATGTGTTTTCTGGATTTTTAGGTGCCGGCAAGACGACGCTCATTCGCAAATTGATACAAGAGGCATATGTGGGCGAAAAATTGGTGCTAATAGAAAATGAGTTCGGAGAAATCGGCATTGACGGTGGTTTCATGAAGGATGCCGGCGTGGAGGTGACCGAGATGAACTCCGGCTGTATTTGTTGCAGCTTGGTGGGAGATTTCACCGATGCGCTGTCGAAGGTGTTTGAGCAATTTGCGCCTGACCGCGTGTTGATAGAACCGTCCGGAGTCGGTAAGTTGAGCGACGTTATAAAAGCCGTTAAACAAGCGGAAAATGCGCATGCAAAGTTAAACAGCTTTACAGCCGTAGTGGATGCGACCAAATGCAAAGTGTATATGAAAAACTTCGGCGAATTCTATAATGACCAGATTACGCACGCGGGGTGTATCATCCTCAGTCGCACAGACGGCATGGATGAGAAAACGCTGGCGGCTTGCGTGTCTTTGCTGCGGGAGAAAAACCCGACCGCCACCATCGTAACCACCCCTTGGGGACAACTCACCGGCGGACAACTGGTGGCGGCTATGGAGAAAAGTTGTTCTTTGGAGACGGAATTAGCCCATCTGGCGGCGGCAGAAGCCTGCCCGGTGTGCGGTCATGCCCATCATGACCACGCCCATCACGAACATGATCATTGCGATCATACCCATCATGACCACGATCATCATGACCATCATGATCATGGCCACACACATCACCATCATGCGGATGAGGTGTTTGATAGCTGGGGTACGGAGACAGTGGCTGTTTACACCGTGGAGGAGATGCGTGAGCTGTTACAGCAGTTAGCGGATGTCGCTCGTTTTGGAGATGTGCTTCGCGCAAAAGGTATGGTAGCCGGCGAGTGTGGTCGGTTTGTACATTTCGATTATGTGCCCGGCAGTGTGGATGTGCGGGAAGGCGGAGCGGATGTCACCGGCCGTTTGTGCGTCATCGGCGCACACATCGACAAAGAGGCTTTGGCGGCTTTGTTCCGCGTGGAGGGATAACGCATGGACATACCTGTATATCTGTTCACCGGATTTCTGGATGGTGGAAAGACCACCTTTATCCAAGGCACCTTGGAGGATAGGCGGTTTAACGATGGTGAGCGCACCCTGCTTCTTTTGTGCGAAGAGGGCGAGATAGACCTGGCGCCGGAGCGTTTTTCCGGCAAACAGGTGTTTGTTGAGGTGCTGGATGCGCCGGATTTATTGAACGTGGCGCATTTGCAGTCGTTACACAAGAAATACCGCCCCCAACGGGTGATGTTGGAATATAACGGCATGTGGAAGTTGGACGCCTTATATGACAGTTTGCCGAAAAACTGGGTTGTGTGCCAGGAGATGTTGTTTGCGGATGCAAACACGTTTGAGATGTACAATGCGAACATGCGGGAACTGGTTGTGGACAAGCTGCGCACCCCGCAGCTGGTGGTGTTTAATCGGGCGCAAAAGGGCCTCGATAAGATGGCGTTGCATAAAATCGTGCGGGGTGTAAACCGCAGGGTGGACATTGCCTATGAATATGGGGAAGAGGACGTTGAATATGACGACATAGAAGATCCGTTGCCTTTTGACGTGAACGCCCCGGTGATTGTGATAGAAGAGCGGGATTTTGCGATTTGGTATCGAGACTTGTCTGAGGAACTCGCAAACTATGACGGAAAAACCGTCCGTTTCAAGGGACAGGTGGTGGTGGATAAGTCCATTCCGTCCGACTGTTTTATTGTGGGGCGGCCCCTGATGACTTGCTGTGCCGATGACATTCGTTTTGCCGGCTTGATTTGCGAATGGGGCGGTCGTACACAACTGAGCAACCGAGACTGGGTAGAGGTGGAAGCATCCATTTCTGTACGCAAGCATGCTTGTTACGGGCGTGTCGGCCCGGTTTTGACCGGCATCCGTGTGAACAAGACCACCCCGCCGGAGCAAGAGGTTGCGGTGTTTTATTAAAGTGAAATCGCTATACGATGCAAGGGGAATGTTGTAAAAGTGCCCTGTTTTTGTCGGTTTTTGATAGAAAAACTGTGCAAAATTTTGGTAAAGTTACAAAAAATCGTTTTTGCCCTTGCAATCTGTTTGCAAAAGGAGTATAGTGAATTTACGGTTTTAATCGTGTCCGCGAGCGGTTTTGCCGCTGGAATATAATTTTGTGGAGGTATATCGTTATGAACAAGGTAGAACTCATTGCTGCTGTTGCCGAGAAGGCTGGTTTCACCAAAAAAGATGCTGAGAAAGCTGTTGCCGCTGTTGTGGCTTCCATCGAAGGCGCTTTGGCTGCCGGCGATAAGGTGCAATTGATTGGTTTTGGCACTTTCGAAGTGCGTGAGCGTGGCGAGCGTATGGGCCGCAATCCTCAGACCAAGGAAGCAATCAAGATTGCTGCTTCCAAACAGCCTGTTTTCAAAGCCGGTCAGGCTCTGAAAAACGCTGTGAAATAAGATAATTGAGAGTGTTGGGCCGCTCGGGTGAACCGAGCGGCCTTTGCTTTGCAACCAAAGGAGTTTTTATGCGTTTAGATAAGTATTTGAAAGTATCGCGTCTGATCAAACGGCGCACCGTAGCCAACGAAGCGTGCGATGCGGGACGCGTGCTGGTTAATGATAAGCCGGCGCGTGCTTCAGATGATGTGAAGGTGGATGATGTCATCACCTTGTTGTTGGGCAGCCGCCAACTGCGCGCGCAGGTGGTATCGGTGCAAGAGGTGGTAGGCAAAAACGATGCCGCTTTGCTGTATAAACTGTTGCCTTGATGGCATACCTTTTCCGTTGCAGTCATAGAAATGGGATAAGAACTGTAAGGAAGAGGTGGCAGGATGGAACGGGCAGAACGCACGAATGGGTTGCCCCACCAATTAATTATGCAGGAGCGTAGCCGGCTGGAATTGACGGGCGTGTCGGATGTGGATAGTTTTGACGATGCCACGGTGACCGCCTACACGTCGTTGGGCGAATTAACGGTGCGCGGTCGGCAATTGCATGTACGTCAACTGAATTTAGAGAGCGGCAGTTTATCGGTTGAAGGGCAGATAGATGCTCTTTCCTACACGGATACAGCACCCCGCGGCGGCTTTTTCGGTCGATTATTCCGTTAGGGGGTAATGGCTTGGAATGGACAGGGCGGCAACAACTGTTCTTGTTGCTATTAAGCGGCGGCGTGGGGCTTCTGTTGGGTCTTTTATCCGGCGTGACAGAGGGGATGCAACGCTTGTTTCGCGTGCGGCGCGGGGCGTCTTTTTTGGTGGATGTGTTATTTGGTGTGTTGGCTGCGCTGATCACCTTTTTTGCGTCGCTCGGGATTATGGACGGACGGTTGCATCCTTTGCTGTTTGCGGGGCTGGCGGGTGGCTTTGCGGCCGCACGATTTGGCCCGGGGCGTGTGATTGCTCGATGGACAGTGCGGCTATACCGCATCCTAGCCAAAACGACCGCCTGTTTACTGGATGCGGCGGAAAAGGGTTTGCTATTAGTGGTGGGGTGGCCGATGCGGCTGTTTCGCCGGGTTTTTGGTTGGATTTGGAAGCAAAAGAAGGGCTTGCGGTTTCTGCCAGCAAAAAAACATAAAAAATTCATATTTTTTCAAAAAAAGGCTTGAAATTTCCTTATTAAAAGGGTAGAATGGTACATATGATTTTGGGTTTGTATGTAATTGGAGAGAGGAGGGGCTGATTGTGAGCACACGGCAGAGTAAAAAACGCACACATAGTTGGGCGTGGCGTGTGGTCATTGTCGCCTTCGCCGCTTTCTTGTTCGTGAAATTGGTGCAGTTGCACGTGCAGATACAGAAAAAAGAGCAACAACTCGCCTTGGTGAACGAATCCATATACAAACAAGAGCTTATCATTGAAGATTTGAATGAGCAAATCGAAAATGCGGATGATTATCTGGAACGATATGCAAACGAGGCGGGCTGGGTGTTGCCCGGACAGCAGATCTACCAGAACATAGCAGGCTAATTTCAGTAGGGGGAAGCAAGACTTTTATGCAGTTAGAGGTAGGAACCGTTTTAGAGGGAAAAATTACGGGTATCACCAAATTTGGCGCTTTTGTGGAGTTGCCGGACAAACAAACCGGCATGGTACATATTTCGGAGGTCGCGTTTACATTCGTAAAAGAAATTCGCGATTTTCTCACAGAAGGGCAAACGGTGAAGGTGAAAGTGCTCAGCGTGGGCGAAGATGGGAAGATCAGCCTGTCTATAAAGAAGGCAAACCCGCCGGCTCCGCGTGCGGCAGCGCCTCGTCGTGCGGCCTCCTCCGGTCGTCCCGGTGATTTTGAATGGCAGTCCTCTTCTTCCTCCCAAAGCGACAGTTTTGAGGATATGATGAGTCGTTTTAAGGCTGTCAGCGATGAAAAGATTTTCGATTTGAAACGCTCTATGGATAACAAACACGGGGGATTTGGTCGCAAACCCCGGGGCGGTAACGGCCCGCAATAAAAGTGTATTGAGGGGAACTTTCTCTCCGTGCGGGGAAGGGTTCCCCTTTTTCATTCTCATAAACAAGGCGAGAAAATGCCTATGCGTGACATGGCAGCAGCCATTACACAGGCTGTGAACGTGGGCTGCCACGTTACGTGTCACGCAATGGTACAGATAGGATTTACAGGCGCCTCTCTTTGACCAAAGGGAGGCAGGGCGGCCGTGGGTCGCCTTCTTTTGTGTTAGTGAGGAGGCTGTCTTTGGAACGATTGGAGTTTTGTGCGCCGTGTTTGTTCGGCGTGGAAGGAATTTTGGGGGACGAATTGCGTCGCCTGGGTGCGATAGACGTGCGGCCGGAAAACGGGCGTGTGTTGTTTGCCGGTGATGTATCTTTGCTTGCCCGTGTTAATATTTGCTCGCGGTACGCGGAGCGGATTCAGTTGTTGCTGGGGCGGTTTACGGCGGTTAGTTTTGAGGAGTTGTTTCAGGGTGTACGCGCCCTGCCTTGGGAACGGTTTATAGGAAAACAGGATGCTTTTCCCGTCAAGGGTTGGTCGCTGAATTCGCGGTTGCATAGCGTCCCGGATTGCCAATCCATCATCAAAAAAGCGGTAGTTGAGCGGTTAAGCCGCGTGTATGGTATCCAGTGGTTTGATGAATGTGCCGGAAAATGCCAGATTCAGTTCACCATAATGAAAGACGAGGTAACGCTGTTGCTGGACACAAGCGGCGTGGGCTTGCATAAGCGGGGATACCGGGCGAATGCCGGCGGAGCGCCGATAAAAGAAACGCTCGCCGCGGCGATTGTGGATGTTACGCGGGCGCGTCGGGCGCGGCTTGTGTGTGATCCTTGCTGCGGTTCCGGCACGTTGCTGATCGAGTCGGCCATGGCGGCGCGTGGCATAGCCCCGGGCGTGCGCCGCGGATTTTCTGCTATGTATTGGGATAGCATCGATCCGGCTGTATGGAAAGAGGAGCGGCGCTTGGCGAGAGAACGTGAGCGGGAGGTTACCTTTGCCGCTCGTGGTGGCGATGTGGATGAAAGCGTGTTGCCGCTTGTGAAAGAAAATGCCGACAAAGCGAATGTGGGTGACTGCATAACCGCTTGTGTGGCGGATGTGCGAGATTTCCGCCCGGATGGCGAAAGCGGCACGGTGTTGTGTAATCCGCCGTACGGTGAGCGCTTGCTGGATGTGCGCGCGGCAGAGGATTTGTATCG
>JAFPCP010000016.1 GCA_017423825.1 Clostridia bacterium
CAACGGAAACTATGGCTTCTTGTCCAGTATCGCCTATTGGCGGGACGGGACTCCCTGTAATATGAACGTGCAGAAAACCGGCCTGCAAAGCAAGATAGAAGACTACACCTCCCCTCTTGTGCCGGTCATTATGGCCACGTTTGTGTCCGCCTTCTTCCCGCTGGAACGCGTGCGCGAGGTGGGCTTGCCGATTAAAGAGTTTTTCATCTGGTCGGATGACCTCGAATATACCCGTCGCCTGTCGTTGCGCTATCCTTGCTATGCCGTCAACGGCAGTCGTGTGTTGCACGATATGCACAGCAACGACAAGGTCAACATCGCCACCGACACGGTGGACAGGCTCCCCCGGTATCAGTATTTATACCGCAACGAGGTGTACGTCTACCGCCGGGAAGGGGTGCGCGGATGGCTGTATCTGCTCACCCGCATCGCCTTCCACATACTCAAAGTATTGCGCCATAAAGAGGCGCGCTGGCAACGCATACGGGTTATCCTGTCCTCTTTTTGGACAGGTCTACGCTTCCGCCCGCCGGTGGAGCACGTCGCAGCAGAAAGGGGACAATAAGCATGGAACCGATTCGTGTATTGCAAATTTTCGGAGAGCCGTTTTCCAACGGCGGCCAGGAAAGTTATATTCTCAATATGTATCAGCATATGGACCGCACGCGGGTGCAGTTTGATATTTTCACCCCATTCACCATCCGCAACGAGGCGCGGCGTGAACTGTTCGAGAGCCTGGACGGGCATATCTGGGCCGCCGGTCGGCCTTTTAATGAGGATAACAACCGCTATTTCCGCGAAGAGGTGGATGCCTTTTTGCGCGAGCACCGCTATGCGATTGTGCACATTCATTCCGGCAGCACCTACGCGCTGATGATTGGCTCTAAACTGGCGCGCCGGTATGGGGCAAAGAACGTTATCGTACACTCGCACTGTGGCGGATTTGTGAATTTGAAATATAAAGTGGTGCGGGTGCTGTCGCGGCGCGCGCTGCTGAAATACCCGACCACCTATTACGCGTGTTCGCATTTGGCGGCGCGGTGGAAATTCCCCACCCCGATTATCAAAAAACAACGCTATACCGTGCTGAAAAACGCCGTCGACACGCGGTTGATACATTTCGACCCAACGGTGCGAGAACAATATCGCTCCGACATGGGGTTGGAGAATCAGCTGGTCATCGGTCACGTGGGACGCTTTGCCGTGCAAAAAAATCACCGTTTTTTGGTGGAGATATTCAAAGAACTGGTGCAGTTGCGTCCGGATGCACGTCTGCTTTTGGCGGGCGAGGGCATTCTGGAAGAAGAGATCCGCCAACTGGTGCACACGTACGGTTTGGACGAGCACGTGCAATTTCTGGGCATACGTCGGGACGTGGCGCAGCTCATGAATGCGTTTGACGTGTTTTTGCTTCCCTCCTTTTTTGAGGGATTACCTGTCGTCGGGGTGGAAGCCCAAGCGACTGGCCTGCCGGTGGTGACCTCCACGGGCGTGACGCCGGAACTGCCGCTGCCGGATCTCGCGCAG
>JAFPCP010000017.1 GCA_017423825.1 Clostridia bacterium
GCTCACTACATGCAATCTGTTTTTATTTGGAGAAGTACTCAAGTTGGTGACGAGGCGCCCCTGCTAAGGGCGTAGGTCGGGTAACCGGCGCGAGGGTTCGAGTCCCTCCTTCTCCGCCACGAAAAAAACCTCTTTTGTCTACCAAGACAAGAGAGGTTTTTGTGTTCTGTTAAAAAATCATAGTTTTGTGATATAATCAGTTCGATAAATACAAATTTGACGGAGGATAAATCGTATGAAAAGCAAATGGCAACTGTTTGCATCGGCATTTCAACTAATCGTTGGTATTCTCGCAATCGCTTCGTTTATAATAATTGGGTTTGGCGGTGAAAATATCACAAAATGGATAGTAACTCTCATTTTGTCCATTGCATTTGTTGTTTTGGGGATAATCGGAATTGTAAGTTACAAATCAAAGAAATAAATTCCAACTTTTCGAACAGGGCATGCACACCACTTTTGTTCGTTTTCACCCCCACGTATGCTGCGTTTAGTCGGTCTTTTTTGTTGGGTGTTGGTGTGAAGCCCCCGTCGCTATGCGACATCCGTCATCCGCGCTTGCGTTTTTTCAAAATAGTGCTATACTGTCCTCAGACAGTCAATCCGGCTTGTGTGGTAAGGTGGTAGAATAGGCAAAAAATTCATGTACAATCAAGAAATGGGGGGTACTTGCATGAAGGTTGTAACAACGACGGCGGTTTTTCCTGCCGAAGGCGATGAAAGACAGCAGCTCAAACGTCTGGCGCGCATTGGTTTTGATGCGCTGGATTTTGGGTTTGACGCATCCGTGAGAAACGAGTCATCCGGCTTTTCTACGCCGCAATTTGAAACATGGGCTTATGATTTGAAGGAATGTGCGGAAGAAAACGGCATTTCCTTTTCCCACACCCACGCTCCGTTTGACGTATGTAAACGGGGCGAGATTGTCGAACGCACGATGCGTTGCGCGCACATTCTGGGGGCGAAATATATTGTTGTGCACCCTGCTTGTTTCAAGGGGGACGGCAGTTTTTATGAGGATGAGGACGAGTTTTTAGATGTGAACGTCAACGCTGTTATGCCTATTTTAGAGGCGGCTGCCAAACATGATATGACGGTGCTTTCGGAAAACCTGTTGTGGGGGCCGTCTATACAACCGGCGGTGTTGTCTGAGCTGGTGACACGTGTGGGAGCCGCTCATTTTGGTTGGTGCTTTGACACAGGTCACGCAAACTGTTTCGGAGTGACGTCGCGGGCGCTTGTGGGCCTTGCAAACGTCCCGCTCTCTTTGCACGTGCAGGATAATCACGGCGTTTTCAAGGATGAGCATCTCCTTCCTGGCGATGGCACGATTGATTGGAAGGATTTCATCCAAACGCTGAACGATATAGGCTATGCGGGCGATTTTGTTTTGGAAGCGCATCATCAGTCGATGGATGCCCCCGACGATGAGCGGGATGCGATTCTTGCCGACCTGCTTGCGCGCTCCAAGAAGCTGGTTGCTTTTTACGAGCGCATACACAAGGCATAATAAAAAGAACTAAGACGCCGCCGATTCCGGAGTTTTGCACGCCGGTTTTGGCGGCGTTTTTTGCGAAAAACGGGCTATCCGTTTCCTGTGGACAGCGGCTTTCCCGCGCTCGTCAAATCGGATTATAAAAACTTTCGGAATTCTCTTTTATCTTTTGAAGAATTGTGTTATACTGTATGATGGACCGAAACATAAAGGAGTCGTTATTATGTGCGGATTTTGCGGATTTACCGGTGAAATAGTCGACCGCGAGCAATACTTGCGGGAGATGACGGAGAAAATCACCCACCGTGGCCCGGATTCCGATGGCTATTATCTGGATGAAGACATAGCCATGGGATTTCGTCGGCTGAGCATCATTGATTTAGAGGCGGCGTCTCAGCCGCTTTACAACGAGGACAAGTCTTTGGTGCTGATGTTCAACGGTGAGATATACAATTATCAAGAACTGCGACAAGAATTGCAAGAGGCGGGGCATACTTTTTCTACCGCCGGCGACGGGGAGACCTTGTTGCACGGTTATGAAGAGTGGGGCGAGGCGCTGCTGCCCAAATTGCGGGGCATGTTCGCATTCGCTATCTGGAATGTGGCGCAGAAGAGCCTGTTTGTGGCGCGGGACTATTTCGGCATCAAGCCGATGCATTACACGAAACTGGATGACGGTCGCATTGTGTTCGGCTCGGAAATCAAGTCTCTTTTATGCCACCCGGACGTAAAAAAAGAGTTCAACCCCGCGGCGCTGGATGCGTATTTGTCTTTCCAATATTCTGTGCCCACGCAAACCTTTTTCCGGGGCATCGAATGTCTGCCGCCCGCGCACTATCTGGTGTTGCAGGATGGTGAGATAAGCATACACCGCTATTGGGAGCCGTGTTTCCACCCGGATGAGAGCATGACGCTGGAACAGGCGGTGGAAGAAATTGACCGCGCGTTCACCGACTCGGTCGCGGCACACCGCATCAGCGACGTGGAAGTGGGCTGTTTCCTGTCGGGCGGCGTGGATTCCAGTTATGTGGCTTCGTATTTCGGCGGGCAAAAAGCCTTCACCGTTGGCTTTGATAACGGCCAGCACTATAACGAGAGCAATTACGCGGCCGAGTTGGCCAAAGAGGTCGGCATCGCGCACACGGTGCATCTCATTGGCGAGGACGAGTATTGGGAGGCCTTGCCGAAGGTGCAGTATTATCTGGACCAGCCCTTAGCTGACCCGTCGTGCGTGGCGTTGTATTTTGTGTCCAAACTCGCTGCCGAGCAGGTCAAGGTCGTGCTTTCCGGCGAAGGAGCGGACGAATTGTTCGGCGGATACCGCATTTATCACGAGCCGTATTCCTTGCGCGGCTATCAGCGTTTGCCTTTGTGGTTGCGTCGGGCGGCGGCGCGGCTGGTGGAGGCGTTACCCTTTGATTTCAAGGGAAAATCCTTTGTTGTGCGCGGCTCCAAGACCCTCGAAGAGCGTTTTATCGGCAACGCGAACATGTTCACGCAGCGTGAGAAAAAGCGTCTGTTACGCGACATCCCGGCCACCAATCCGACGGACTTCACCAAGGAATATTACGCACGCTGCGAGGGGCAAGACGACGTCACTCGCATGCAATATTTGGACATCAACCGCTGGATGGTAGGGGATATCCTGCTCAAAGCTGACCGCATGAGCATGGCGCATTCCTTGGAGTTGCGTGTGCCGTTTTTGGATAGGGTGGTGTTTGACGTGGCTGCCCGCATTCCTGCCAAGCACCGCGTGGCAAACGGCACCACGAAATACGCCATGCGGCAAGCGGCGATGCGGCACGTGCCGGCGTCGGCGGCGTCCAAGCCGAAGTTAGGATTCCCGGTGCCGATTCGCGTTTGGTTGCGTCAGGAGGCGTATTATAATAAAGTTAAAGAAGCGTTCCTGTCGCCCGCGGCGAAACAGTATTTCAACACAGAGTATCTCATGGATTTGCTCGACCGACATTATGCGGGCAAAAAAGATAACAGCCGTAAAATCTGGACGGTGTATATGTTCTTGGTTTGGTATGGGGTGTATTTTCAAGATTAACGTTTTTGCGGCGGCATAGATGGTGCCCCCCTCGCATACTATTTTGTTACAAGATGGAATGTGTGGAGGGCTGACCATGTTTATTTTATCCATGAAAACCACCCGCCCGCGCGTGCTGGTGACCGTGGCGGTGGTTTTGGTTTTGCTGGTAACGATGCTGGTGTTGTCAAACCGACAGAATGTGACCGCCACCGGTGGGCCGGTTATCGCTGCAGACGATGCGCGGCGACGGCTGTTCCTCGAAGAACTGGGGTATGAGCTTGCGCCGGCCGATGCCGAGGTGCAAGAGGTCGTTTTGCCGGGGGAATTTGACGAGACGTTGGCGGCGTATAATTTGCTGCAACAGCAGGCGGGGCACGACCTGTCTCCTTATCTTGGCAAGCGTGTTAAATGCTGGACGTATGCGGTCACGAATTACCCCGGCGATGAGGCAGTGCAGGCGCATATATACCTATACAAAGATACAATAGTGGGCGGGGATATTTCCTCGATGGTGCAGGGCGGATTTACGCATGGATTGAAGCCGCTGCAAGTAGGAGAGAAAACCGTGCAGGAGGACTATGGAAAGACTGGATAAATGGCTTTGTTCTCAAACGACCGTCACCCGCAGCGAAGCCGGTCGGTTGATACGGGCGGGGTGTGTGACGGTCGATGGGCAGGTTTGTCGTTCGCCGGCTCAGAAAGTGGAGCCGGCGGCGCAGGTGATGCTCAACGGACGTGCCTTGACATACGAGCGACATGTTTATTGGATGCTCAATAAGCCGGCGGGGATTTTGTGCGTGTCGCGGGATCCCAAGGTGCAGACCGTGGTGGATTTGCTGCCGGAAGAGGCCCGCCGCCGCGGGATATTTCCCGCCGGGCGTTTGGACAAGGATACCCACGGACTGGTGTTGTTGACGGATGACGGCGCGTTTGCACATGCGATGTTGTCGCCGCGACGGCATGTACCGAAAAGATATCACGCGGTGTTGGACAAGCCGTTGGACGATGTGGCGGCAGAGGCTTTTCGAGCGGGACCGCTGTTGGCAGACGGCACACAATGTCTGCCCGCGCAGTTGCGTGTGTTGCAAGACAATGGCCGCCCGCTTGTGGAGGTGGTGCTGTATGAGGGGAAATTCCACCAGATCAAGCGGATGTTTGCGGCGGTCGGTCGGCATGTGGAATGGCTCAAACGTGTGGCCATCGGTGGTCTTGTGTTAGATGAGACGTTGCCGGAGGGACAGGTCAGACCACTGACAGAGGCAGAAAAATTGAGCATTTTTAACGAAAATTTTTCGACAAATTTGTAACAGCCATGCGTGTGCATAAAAAATGTATAATGCAAATGGAAAAAGTTTGTCTATTTTGTTTATGGTTATTCCTACAAAAGAATGGTATAGTATATGAGTATGAACAGAGTTGTCCCTGTGGGGACGTGGATAAATTACTTTGGAGGGTATGAAACATTATGGCTAGTTTGTCCTTGAAGCACATTTACAAAAAATATCCCGGCGGCGTGGTGGCCGTTTCTGATTTCAATCTGGAAATCAAAGATAAAGAATTCATCATCATGGTCGGCCCGTCTGGTTGTGGTAAATCTACCACGTTGCGTATGATTGCCGGTCTGGAAGAGATCTCCTCCGGTGAGCTCTACATAGGCGACCGTTTGGTCAACGATGTGGCGCCCAAGGACCGTGACATCGCCATGGTGTTCCAGAACTACGCTTTGTATCCCCACATGACCGTCTTTGACAACATGGCGTTCGGTTTGAAACTGCGCAAGACCCCGAAGGATGAGATCAAACGCCGCGTGGAAGAAGCGGCCCGCATTTTGGACATCGCGCATTTGTTAGACCGTAAGCCGAAGGCTTTGTCCGGCGGTCAGCGGCAGCGCGTTGCCTTGGGTCGTGCCATCGTGCGTGAGCCGAAGGTCTTCTTGCTTGACGAGCCGCTCTCCAACTTGGATGCTAAGTTGCGTGCGCAGATGCGTACCGAGTTGTCTAAACTGCACCAGAAATTGGGTACCACCTTCATTTACGTTACCCACGACCAGACCGAGGCTATGACCATGGCCGACCGCATCGTGGTTATGAAGGATGGTCTGATTCAGCAGGTGGATACACCGCAGCATCTGTATGACCTGCCCTGCAACATGTTCGTTGCCGGCTTTATTGGCAGCCCGCAGATGAACTTCATTGAGTCTGTTGTGGGTAAGAACGACAAGGGCTTCTACGTCGAATTCGGTTCCGAAGACACCAAGACGAAACGCGGCGTGAAATACCAGATTCCGTTGCCGGCCGACAAAGTGGAAGGCAAAGGTCTGGAAGAGTATGTGGGCAAAGAAGTTATCATGGGTATCCGCCCGGAGGATGTGCATGATGAGCCCCGTCTGCTGGAAGAGTTCGCCGATTGCAAGGTGAAGGCCAACGTCGAGGTAACCGAAATGATGGGTGCCGAGACCTTCTTGTATGTGGATGTAGAAGGCTTTAACTTCACCGCTCGCGTGGAGCCCACCTCCACCGCTCATCCCGGCGATGTGATCGAAATCGCTTTGGAGAACACCAAGATTCACCTGTTCGACAAAGACACCGAGCGCACTATCTGCAACTAAATCGTTCTTTCAACGGCCGCCCTGTTGGGGCGGTCGTTTTTTTATGCTACAAAGGAATTCGCACAATTTGCCTAAAAAAACTTGACTTTTTTTATAAAAAAGACAGGTTTTTTGTGGTTTTTGTCTTGCAAAATGGCAAAAGATTGTGTAAAATAGAGATGGTATTGAGATGTGCGCGTGCTCGCGGTAAGCCGACACCCGTGCGCATCCACACAGCAGTGCATGGTAGAAAAGGAGTTGTCATAATGTCCAATCGATTGTTTCAGGGCATCATTCATCAAGCCAAAGAGGCCATCGGCCGTACGGTTGGCGTAGTTGGTGAAACTATGACGGTTATCGCTTGCAGCGAGTTAGGCCGTGTAGGAGAGGTGATCGACTTGCCCGCGGATATTTTCACAAACCAAGAATGCTTTGTACACAAGGGCTATACCTACAAGGCGTTCGGTTCTCGTCCGCATTGTGAGCACGTGTTGTTTGTGGAAGGTGACGACGATAACGCCACCCGTTGTGCGGCGCTTTTGGCGGTATCGCTTGTCAACATAAAACAATATTATGATGAGAAATATGACCGTGTCAATTTCATTAAGGACGTCATTTTGGATAACATTCTGTCCGGTGACATTTATCCAAAAGCACGCGAGTTGCGTTTCAACAGCGATGTGAGTCGTGCAGTTTTGCTGATTCGGGTTAATTCCAAGACGGATATTTCGGCTTTTGACGTTATCCAAAATCTGTTCCCGGATAAAACCAAGGATTTTGTCATCAACATCAACGAGACGGATATCGCATTGGTGAAAGAAATCCGCACGGACACGGAGTCCAAAGATTTGGAAAAATTAGCCCGCTCGATTGTGGACACTTTGGGCAGCGAGTTCTACACCCAGACTACGGTCGGTATTGGCACTGCGGTCGAAGGCATCAAGAATTTGGCCAATTCCTTCAAAGAGGCGCAAGTGGCTTTGGAGGTTTGCAAGGTTTTTGATACCGAAAAATCCATTATCAGTTATGACCATCTGGGCATCGCTCGGTTGATCTACCAACTGCCGAACACGCTGTGTAACATGTTCTTAAAAGAGGTGTTCAAAAAAGGTTCCATTGAATCGTTGGATCAGGAGACCTTGTTCACCATTCAAAAATTCTTTGAGAACAACCTGAACGTGTCGGAAACGTCGCGCAAATTGTTTGTGCATCGCAACACGTTGGTGTATCGGTTGGAAAAAATCAAACGCCTGACCGGTCTCGACCTGCGCGAGTTTGACGATGCAATTGTTTTCAAAGTGGCTTTGATGGTCAAGAAATACTTAAACGCTAACCCGGCTAAGTTCTAACTTAGCCGATGGGTGGGTGATATGTTTCTCAGCCGCCGGCATGCCTGTCGGCGGCTATTATAAGTTGTTGGCAGGATTTTTCAGTTGCTTAGCGCCCGGTTATCCCTTATACTGGGTTAGAGCGTACGTTCAAACGAAGGAATCAACAGCGCAAACACGCGCTTTTACCGAAGCTGTCGCCGAAATCGGCGGCTGTGGGGAGGCGAAAATATGATCGAATTTCAAAATGTATATAAGATATATGAGAGTGGAAGTCATGCTTTGCGGGACGTGAACCTGCACATTGATGACGGCGAGTTTGCTTTTATCGTGGGCGCATCCGGCGCTGGCAAAAGCACTTTCCTGAAACTGATTATGCGGGAGGAGTTGCCCACCTCCGGTGAGGTGACGGTTAACAATTTCCGTTTATCTCGTTTGAAAAGAAAACAGGTGCCGTATTTCCGCCGCACGATGGGGATTGTGTTTCAGGATTTCCGGCTGATTGATACGATGACGGTGTATGAAAACGTGGCCTTTTCTATGCGCGTAGTAGGGAAGACGAAACGCGAAATCAATCGCCGCGTGCATCACGTGTTGCAGTTGTTAGACCTGCAAGGGAAAAGCAACCGTTATCCGCCCTCTTTGTCGGGCGGTGAACAGCAGCGCGTGGGTTTGGCGCGTGCGCTGGTGAACAATCCGTCTTTGATTATCGCGGACGAGCCCACCGGCAACGTGGACCCGCAGATGTCACACGATATTGTGGACATGCTGTCCCGTATCAACGAAAAGGGCACGACCGTGCTGATGGTGACGCACCAACATGAACTCGTGCATCAATTCCATCACCGCGTCATCACCCTGGAAGGCGGACGCATTGTGTCCGACACAGGACGCCCGTTGCACACCGAACAGGTTTCGTTGGATGCGACAGCGGATGTAACAGCGGGAGGTGTTCGCGTATGAAATCCCATGTTGTTCGCTATCTCATTCGAGAAGGATGCCGCAACACCTGGCAAAACCGACTGATGGCTTTGGCGTCGGTGGGCGTGCTGATATGCTGCCTGCTGTTGACCGGCTTTTCATATCTGGTGTTTGTCAACATTGACCATATGTTCCAAAACGCCTATGAGCAGAACGTGATGGCGGTTTATTTGCACACGGATCAAACCGACGAGCAGGTGACCGCTATTGGGGAAAGCCTGCAAGCAATGGATAACGTTGCGTCGGTCACCTTTTTATCAAAAGAGGACTTTTTGGCTCAGTATGGAGAGGCGTTGGCAGACAATACAATGGAGAGTTTCCAAGGAGAGGAAAATCCGCTCCCGGACACCTACATTGTGGCGCTGAAAGATTTGGCGCTGTTCCAAAACACCTTAAATGCGATTGAAAACATGTCCGGCGTAGAAGAGGTCTCTTACGATGCCAACACAGCGCAGACGTTGACGCGTGTGCGTCGCATGGTGCTCGGCGTCGGCGGTGCTATTATCGTGGTGTTGTTGGCCGTTTCGCTGTTTATCATAGTGAATACAATTAAACTCACGGTGTACAGCCGCCGGTTGGAGATTTATATCATGAAATCCGTGGGTGCGACCGATGGATTTGTGAGGTTCCCCTTCGTGGTGGAGGGCGTGCTGCTGGGCTTTACCGCCGGCGGCTTGGGCTACGGTCTGATTTTCGCCCTATATTATTCCTTGCAGCAGAATTTTGTGTTTGAAAATCCCTTGTTGAGTTTAGTACCGTTTTCTGCGGAATGGTTACCGCTGTTGGTAGGCTTCTTGTTGGGGGGTGTGCTCGTGGGTGTGTGCGGCAGTGTGATTTCCATGAGCAAATATCTCAAACAGGAAGGGGGCATTCGCCCATGATGTATCGAATGCGTCGCTTTTCCTTGCCGACTCGCGTGCTGGCCACAGTGCTGGTGACGGCCATGCTGTTGGCTGTGGGTCACATATCACCGGTGTCGGTTTCGGCCGGTCGCGCCGAGTTGGAGGCGAAGCTGGAAAAACTGGAAAAACAAGAGCAACAAATCAAAAACAACTTGGCAAATGCCAATTCAAACTTATCGGCCAGCCAGCAACGAAAAAATTTGCTGGATAGTCAAATTGACAACGTAAAAGAGCAGTTGACATTGTTGGACAGTCGGCTGTCTTCGGTGAATGCAGAGATTGCCGCGACAGAGGCAGCGATTAAACAGGCGCAAAAGGACATTGCGAATAACGAGGCGGCTATTGAACAAACGCACGAAGAACTTGGGCAACGGTTGCGCACCATTGCCAAAACCGGCAACACGTCGGCTTTGCAACGGCTGCTCAACACGGACAACTACACCGACTATTTGCTGAAATCCAAGGCCGCGGAATGTATCGCTCGGCGTGACCAGCAGATAATGGATGAGTTGGAAAAAACATTGGAGAAAATTCGCCAGCAAAAGGTGGATCTGGAAAAGAAAAAAACCACTCTGGCGGTTAACCAAGCGGAAATTTTGGAGCTCAAAAAGACGTCCGATTCCAAAAAGCGTCAGTTGGACACGCTGTATAGCGCGGCACAGACAGAGGTCAATAAATTGCAAAACACGGTGTCGTCATATAGTGACCAATTGAAG
The DNA here is from genome assembly GCA_017423825.1 of Clostridia bacterium. Classification (GTDB taxonomy): domain Bacteria; phylum Bacillota; class Clostridia; order Oscillospirales; family Acutalibacteraceae; genus UBA5905. The sequence goes on from JAFPCP010000017.1 coordinate 10,045, forward strand.
AAGAAACAGGCGGAAATTGAAGCCGCGGA
>JAFPCP010000018.1 GCA_017423825.1 Clostridia bacterium
CAAGAGGTGCAATCCGACAAACACGCGGTTTGCGGCACCAAACTGACCACACGCCCCGGCTCCTCTTTCAACGATTTGTGTCGTGTGTTTAACGAGCAATACGGCCTGCCGATTGACAACTATCTGGTGATTCCCCGTGCGGGATTGGTGCAGTTGGTAGACGCTGTCGGCGGAGTGGATCTGAAACTGGAAAAGAAAGCCACCCTCAACGGCACTTCTTATGATGCGGGGGTACAACTGCTGTCCGGCGAGGCGGCGGTGGCTTACGCGACGGAGTATGACTATACCGGCACGCCGGCGTCCGACCGGGGGCGTTTGTTACGCCAGCGGGCATTGTTTGCTGCGCTGTTAGAGCGTCTGGCGCGGTATAAAGTTGGGGATATGTATTATATAGACAAATCCACCGGCTCGACCAAGGGCATTATCGGGCAGCTGATGAATAGTGCCAACCCGGTGCGTTTTGATACAAGCTCTTTTGGCAAATCCCGTTTGGCCGATTCGGCGGAGGGTGTGTCAGACGGCCTCAAATTCTCCAAGGCACTCGCGGAGTTTGTTCATGAAATCAGCCATTTGGGTGCGGAGAACATCACGTGCAGCATTCTGCCCGGGGAAACGGCGAAGCACGGCGCGACCACTGTGTATACCGTCAATCGGGCGCAGACGATAGAACTACTTAACCAGCAAATGAATCCGTATGGTTTAACGTTGGATGCCAAAACGGTTAAGGTGCCGCAACTCAAAGAGAACCCGATCAAAGCGGACGCGACGACGGCCGGCTTGGATACGGTGGCGGTCAGTCAAGGGACGACCACCACGACCACCACGGCCGCGGGAGGTTAAGCATGTCTGAAAGAAAAGAGATTTGGCAATTAGCCGTTCACACGCTGGATAAACACAAAGCGACGGATATCCAAGTGTTGGATGTTCAGGCTATCACGCCGATAGCGGACTTCTTTGTGTTAGCGACCGGTGGCAGCGCCAACCAGTTGCGCAGTTTGAGCGATTACGTAGAGCGCGAGTTGGGGCAAGAGGGCTACACCCCTTTGCGTTCGGAGGGATATAACACCGGCGAGTGGATTACGTTGGATTATGGGGATGCTATCATACATCTCTTTCGCGCTGAAGTGCGCGCGTTTTATGATTTGGAACGGCTTTGGACAGATGCCACAGCCGTGGATATCACCCCATATTTAGTGCAGGAAAACGAGTGAGTAGTGAGGAGATAATGCAGATGAAACGGTACAATCCGGCAGAGATTGAAGCAAAATGGCAAAAGATTTGGAACGACGAGCACACGTTTGCCGCCACAGACGATTATGACAAACCGAAGTTTTTCGGTTTGGTGGAGTTTCCATATCCTTCGGGACAGGGTCTGCACGTGGGTCACCCGCGTTCGTATACCGCGCTGGACATTGTTGCGCGCAAAAAGCGGTTACAGGGCTATAACGTGCTGTATCCGATGGGATGGGATGCCTTCGGTCTGCCGACCGAAAACTTCGCTATGAAGAACCATATTCATCCGGAAATTGTCACCCGCAACAACGTGGCTCGTTTCAAGGCGCAGTTGCAGAGCCTGGGTTTGTCGTTTGACTGGGATAGAGAGATTAACACCACCGATCCTTCTTATTACAAGTGGACGCAGTGGATTTTTGTCCAACTCTTCAAAAAGGGTCTGGCTTATAAAAAAGAGATGAACGTCAATTTCTGTACCGGATGCCAGGTTGTTTTGGCGAACGAAGAGGTCGTCAACGGCGTGTGCGAGC
>JAFPCP010000019.1 GCA_017423825.1 Clostridia bacterium
ACCAGCTCTTCCACGCATTTGCGACCTTTTTCATCCTGCATGGTGGTGATATATCCCCGCGGTTTATGCAGGGCAATATACACCGACGGCGCCGCGGCGGCCAACCGCTTGCCGCGCACGTGAATAATGTCCCGCCGGTCATCCGCCTTATCTCCCAAAGACGCAACGCGCCCGTTCACCTTCACGTGTCCCTGCGCGATGAGTTCCTCCGCCTTACGCCGCGAAGCAACCCCCCGCTCGGATAATATTTTTTGCAATCGTACCATAGCCATTTTGTTGTGTTCTCCTTTGTTTGTGTCATGGGCGCTATCACGCCAACAACATCTCTATCCATTCTATAAACCGCCGTGCGCACAAAACCAGCGGAGACGGAAGCAGAGAAGCCTCCACTCCCTGCGCGGCGCGCACCGGCACACGGGCTAACACCCGGTCTTCATAAACGTATTCTATTTCTCCGACAACCTGCCCTTGTTGCACCGGCGCCCAAACAAATGCCGGAGCATATACACGCGCACGCACCGTCTGTCCACGCCGCACCACAAAGGCGTCGGGAAGTTGTGCCGTAAGCGGGACCATGGTGGCATTGCCACCGGCCACCGGACAGTCCGGTAAATCCGCCGCCGGCATTTGCGCCTGTTCCACCAACGAAAAGGCATATTCATACAGCGCCATGTGGTCGTTCCAATAATCGCCGCCGTTAAGGGTGGCGACAACCAGCACAACGCCGTCTTTTTCCGCCGCCGAAACCAAACAACGACCGGATTTTTTGGTGAATCCGGTTTTCATCCCGATGCAAGGCGCATACAGATTGAGCAATCGGTTATGATTTCGCAAGGTGACACGCGCGCCGTTCAACGTCACGGTGGCCGTTTTCGCCGCGCACAGCTGCGCGAGCAGCGGTTGTTGCAACACCGCTCCACCCAAACGCGCCATATCCCGTGCGCTGGCGCTGTGCCCGCCCTCGTCCAAACCGGAGGGCGTCACAAACAGACTGTTGGTCATGCCCAACTGCCGCGCTTTCTCGTTCATGCGCGAGGCAAACGTGGGTAGGCTATCCTCCATCAGCAACGCCAGAGCATTTGCCGCATCGTTTCCGGAAGAGAGCAACAGCCCGGCCAGCAAATCCTGCACGAGCACCTTGTCGCCGGCGGTCAACCCCAACTGCGTACCCTCCACCGGCACCGCGCCCACCGGCACCGCCACCTCATCCTCCGGGTTTAAGCGCTCGGCCGCCAATAAAGCGGTCATGAGTTTTGTGGTGCTGGCCATGGGGCGGGGTGTGTCGGCATCCTTTTCGTATAACACCATGTTCGAAGAGGGCGCATACACCACCGCCGACAGCGAAGAAATGCTCGGTGCGGCGGTGTCTGCCGCCTTTGCCGGCAGGTGCAGACCCACGCAACCTATGACGGCCGCCAACAGCGCCGCCGCCATCTTGTATATCCGCAAAATGACCACCCCACCTACGTTGTTCTACCCACAACTGTATGCAGAAGGGCGGTCATCCATGCATTAGTATTCGTCCTTTACGGTGTCGGCCGCTTGGCCCTTTTTCTTTTTGCTGAATTTTTCCGAAATCTTATCCACCATATCCGGCACCATAGAAACCACCCGGTCGGCGGTATCCGGTTTGGCCACGACCGGCAACATGTTGACCTGTCCATCTTTAATAGAGAGGAATGCCACCGGGGTGATGGTGATGCCCGCGCCGGCCCCGCCGCCAAACAAGCCGTTGGTGGTTTTGCTGGGCAGATCCGAGCCGCCGGACGCAAAGCCGTAGGAAATCTTGGAAACCGGAATCAACGTCGTTCCATCCGGCAGATTGATGGGGGTGCCCACCACCGTGTTGGCATCCACCATTTCACGAATTTTCTCCACCGAAACGCCCATTAAGCCTTCTACATTGTTCGCCATGTGTTTATTCCTCCTTTGGTTTGTTGCCGGCTGTCGCCGACTCACTCGTTTCTCTCATGAACAACACGCCTGCCGCCAACGCTATCAACGCGGCCACCAGACGGTATACAGCGATGTGCAATCGTACATCCAAACGCATATCGCTTTCTTGCAATAAAAAGTTGGGTTCCACCCGGATTTCCTGTCGGCGTATACGCATCAGCCGACCAATCGCCGCAAGCGGCGGATACAACGCTGTACACACCTGTCCGTAACGCACGGCTGTATCGGCGGGCTCTCCGGTGGCGACGATCCATTCCAGATGGAGCTTGTCCACCGTCACCGCCCGCAAAGTTCGACCAGCGGCGGTGCCGACCAACGCGGCAAGACGGCTGAGATACCGCAACGTGGCCGCCGGGCCGTCCGCCCGCAGTTCCGTGACGATTTGTTGCCACTTGGACGGTTTCTTTTTGCTGTCCGGCTTGTCCTGACCGGCTTTGGTTGCCGCTTTGTCTTGCGCTTGCGGGCGGGGAAACAGCTCAATCGGTATGCCCAGCACACGCAATCGTATGCGCCAATCGCCATCGTAGCCAATGGTTGCATACACCGGCACAAACAACAACAGCAACAACACAACAAGCACTAACCCGCACAAACCCAGCAGGCTATATGCCAGCGCCAAGGCTCATTCCTCCTGTTCGTCATCCAAGCCGAACAGGTCGGCGGGGATGGGTTGTTCCGCACGGATGGTTTCGTCGATGGTGGTTTCCACCATGTCCTCTTGCTTTTGCGGCAAGGGGGGCAGTTGTTCCAGAGAGCTCACCCCAAAACAACGCAGGAAATTGGCTGTCGTGCCATACAACAGCGGCCGACCGGGCAAATCCATACGCCCTTTCTCTTCAATCAGCCCTTTTTGTTGCAAGCCTTGCATAACGGCACTACAATCCACACCACGCACCTGCTCCACAAACGGACGCGTAACCGGCTGGTTATAGGCAATAATCGCGAGCACCTCCATCGCCGCCTGGGACAACGGGGTGTTGCGTCGAATATCCATCGCCTTACGCACGTAGCCGGCATACGACTTGCTGCTGCACAGCTGATACCGATCCTCCAATTTGAGGGCGACCACACCGCCTTGTCGGGTGTTGACGTCTTGCACCCAATCATCCGCCAGCTGAGCAACCGTTTGCTCGTCCAATTCCAACGCCAACGCCAACCGGGATAACGGCACCGGCTCGCCGCTGGCAAACAAGATGGCTTCTATGGCCGCTTGATATTGTTTAATCTCCATGTTTTTCTTCCTCTCCATCCGGCTTGGCAGCCGTTTCCATCCCCAGCGAGCCTTCTTCTTGCAAATCTTGCTGCACCGTCTGGTCCCATTGGTCGCGGGGGCGCATGGCTATATGTTGGTCGCGTCCTTCGCCGTCTACGCGAATACGCTTGGTTTTGATAAGTTCCAGTAACGCCAGGAAGGTGGCGACCATTTCCGATTTCGACTCGGCTTTCTCAAAAAACGAGGTATAAGAAACTTTTTTGCGGCTGTACAATCGACGCAAAACATACGCGATGCGCGAGGACACCGACACGATTTTGCGGGATACAATGCCGCGGAACGCCTGCACCGGAGGCGGCAAACGTCGTCTGCCCCGCCCGGCGGCGGCCAAAAACGCATCCAGCATTTCCTCCGGTCGATGGGTGCGGCGATAGGTCAAATCCGGCTCTATCTCTTGCGGCTGGCGTACAAACAAATCGCCACCCACGTAGTCCATAGCCAACCGTCGCGCCATTTGCTGACACAGCTGATATTCTATCAACTGACCGGTCAGCTCGCGTTTCAGCTCTTCCGTTTCTTCCTCATAACGCGGCAACAGCATGACCGATTTTATATGCACCAACCGCGCGGCCATTTCCAGAAATTCACTGGCCACATCCATGTTGTACTCTTTCATCTGCTCGATAGCCGCCAGATACTGCTCCAACACCTGTGATATAGGAATGTCGTAAATATTGAGTTTGTTTTTCTGCACCAGAAAAAGAAGCAGGTCTAACGGCCCTTCAAAATCCGGTAATTTATAGGATATCGCTTCCATATAAACGCTCCCATGGCCCACGCGACAGCTTGTGGGCCGCTTTTTCTTATCTTAGTCCAAACACAGCAAAAATCGCTGTGGTAACCGCTTTTTGCAGCCAATATAGAGGCCCATCGAGAACCCCCATCAACAACAGCGCGAACAATATAATCGTGCTGTATCGACTGTATCGTTCCATGATATACGCCCATTTGCCGGGCAGCAGTGTGCTCCACAGGCGACTGCCATCGAGCGGGGGTATCGGCAGAAGATTGAACACAGCCAAGGTGATATTCACCGACATGAGCACATCCAACAGCACAAACTTTAACCACGCCAGCACCACATAATCCGTGATGAACAGCGCACACGCGCTAAACGCAGCAACCGCCACGACGGCGAGAAGCAGATTGGATAGCGGCCCTGCTAACGCGACCAAAATCATATCTCGTTTATAATGTCGGAAATTGCGGGACACCACCGGCACCGGCTTTGCGTATCCGAAACCGCACAACACCAACAGCAGCGTGCCGGGCACCGTCAAATGAACAAACGGGTTGAGCGTCAGACGTCCGTGCCACTTGGCCGTGTTGTCGCCGCATTTATAGGCAACCCACGCGTGTGCGAACTCATGAAACGGTAAAATGACCAGCACAAGGATGGCATATGCGAGGATAAGCAACAGCAAATCCCACACGGACATGTTGTTTCGATATAACAAAAAATACTGTATCATACTACCCTCACCGTCTGTACACGAAACGTTATCGATTACATACCTTGAACTATTATACCGAATATTAAAAGAAAATACAAGTCCCTTAGAAAAATCTGTGATTTCTGCGCGCACCCGCCCAAAGAAGGCAAAAAGGCGTAAAAATAAAAGATTTTTTTGTGGGATATAAAAAAATACTTGATTTTTTAGTGAAAGTCTGCTAATATAGTTGCGTTGCGTTGCGATGGGGCATCCGCCCCCGCACAGATTATGCTTGTTCCGGCGCATTGCCGGCCTGACAGAAGGAGGTGCAGAACAATGGCAAAATGTGATTTCTGCGGCAAGAGTGTTACCTTCGGCATCCGTGTGTCTCACTCTCACAGACGGTCTAACCGCTGCTGGAAGCCCAACATCCGCCGAGTGAAGGCTATCGTTGACGGTTCCCCGAAGCGAGTGTATGCCTGCACCCGCTGCCTGCGTTCCGGAAAGGTCACCCGTGCGGTGTAATGTATCTGGTATGTGAAAATCCCTTTGGTTGAAACCAAAGGGATTTTTATTTTACCCTTTTTCATCTGTATGAAGCCATTCCTTTTTGCCCATACTGGGAACAGAAAGGTGGGAATGGCTTATGTACAACAAAGTCGAAATCTGCGGGGTAAACACAGCCACGCTGAAAGTGCTCAGTGAGGCAGAAAAAATGCGGCTGTTACGAGAAATGCAGGCGGGAAACCGCCGTGCCAGAGACGAACTGGTGAAAGGAAATCTGCGTCTGGTGCTCAGCGTGGTGCAACGCTTTACCCAGCGAGGAGAAAATCTAGACGACCTGTTTCAGGTCGGATGCATCGGTTTAATCAAATCCATCGACAATTTTGACATATCGCAGGACGTGCGATTCAGCACCTACGCCGTTCCCATGATTATTGGCGAGATACGCCGGTATTTACGGGATAACAACGCGATTCGCATCAGCCGTTCTTTACGGGACACCGCCTATCGAGCCATGCAAGCCAAGGAATTGTTGCTCAACAAACACCATCGCGAACCCACCATTGAAGAAATCGCACAACAGATGAATATGCCACGCGAGGATGTTGTCATCGCCCTCGAGGCCATTGTCGAACCCGTATCTTTGTATGAACCGGTATACAACGATGGTGGGGATACCATCTACGTCATGGACCAGGTGGGCGACCACAACGATGATAACAACTGGTTGGATGAGATTGCTCTCAAAGAAGCCATCACCAACCTCGGCGACCGAGAAAAGAAAATTCTCGGTCTGCGTTTTTTCAAAGGGTTAACGCAGGTGGAGGTGTCCAAAGAAATCGGCATATCGCAAGCGCAGGTCAGCCGTCTGGAAAAAAGCGCCTTGGACAAAATCAAGCGCGAATTATAATCGGTCAACTGTGAAAAAAAACAGCCGTTGTGTGCGACACACAACGGCTGTTTTTTTATTGTTGTAAAAAGCGGGATAAAAACTGTTTTGTTTTTTCCTCGCGAGGGGATTCAAACAATTGCGCCGGCGTGCCCTCCTCGGCAATCACGCCGTCGGCCATAAATATCACGTGGTCGGATACGTCCCGTGCAAAAGCCATTTCATGCGTGACCACGAGCATGGTCAATCCTTCTTCTGCCAAGGCGCGCATGACCGCCAACACCTCCCCCACCATTTGGGGGTCAAGGGCGCTGGTCGGCTCGTCAAACAGCAACACCTCCGGCTGCATCGCCAGAGCTCGTGCGATAGCCACGCGTTGTTTCTGTCCGCCGGACAGTTGCCGCGGCTTGGCATGGATATACGGTTCCATGCCCACCTTGCGCAGATATTGCATGGCCCGCTCTTTGGCTTGCTGTCGGTTGACGCCCTGCACCGTGATTTGCCCCACCATGCAGTTCTCCAACGCTGTCATGTTGTTGAACAGATTGAAACTCTGAAACACCATTCCCACGCGGGCACGATAGTCTGCCAATTTGAATCCTCTGGCTTGCACGTCCTGCCCATGGAACAAAATGCGCCCGCCGCTCGGCGTTTCCAGCCGATTGATGCAGCGCAGCATAGTGCTTTTTCCGGAACCGGAGGCGCCGATAATGCTCACCGTCTGTCCGGGATAAACCGCCATGTTGATGTCGTTCAACACCGCATTGTTGCCGAATTGTTTTTGCAGGTGTTCCAATTGAATAATCGCATCTTTTGCCATCCGTCAGCCCTCCCCGTTGCGTATCTGGATTTGCGCTTTGGAGGAGGATTGCGAACCAAATATGGTATAGGTATCCTTTCCCTCCAACTTTCTCTCCACAAACCGCAACAAACAAGTGATGGTGAAGGTCATGATAAAATACAGCACACACACCACCATGTAGGTTTGGAACGTCTGAAAATTCTGCCGTTTGATGATGCCGGCAAAATAATACAGTTCGGTCACGCCGATAACATTCAGCACCGAGGTGTCTTTAATATTGATGACAAACTCATTGCTCACCGCGGGCAAGATGTTGCGCAACACCTGCGGGATGATAACACGAAGCATCGTCTGAGTATGCGACATGCCGATAGACATCGCACCCTCAAACTGACCGCGATCGATGGATATAATGCCGCCGCGCACAATTTCCGCCATATAAGCGCCGGTGTTGATAGACACAATGAGAATCCCGGAGGGAAGCAACGCCAGCGTGTTCCCCTGCGTGGCAAAAGCGTATCCCCAATAAATCACCATCGCCTGCACCATCATCGGTGTGCCGCGGAAGATTTCTACATACACAGCGATAATGGCGTTCAAGATTTTATGCAGCGCCCGCAACATTGGGTTACCGGACAACGGCGCCGTGCGCACAACACCGGTCAACAAACCGATGAGCAAACCGGCCACCGTGCCCGTAAGAGCAATCAGCAGGGTGTTTTTTACGCCGGCTAAAAGCTGGGGATAGTATTCCACCAGAATGGTATATACGTCTCGTAAAAAAGCCATAATGACTCCTTATGTTTGTCTTATTTCTTGATAATGACCACCAAATTGGATTCGTAGTAAGTCTGGGTGAAATCGATTTGCTCTTCACGCTCGGCGGTCGGGCTCATACCGGCCACGATAGCGTCAATCGCACCCGACTCCAACGCCGGCAACAGAGAATCCCATTCGATGGCATAGATTTCCAGTTTCATGCCCAATTTGTTGGCGATATATAAGGCCATTTGCACGTCATATCCGTTGGCATACAGACCCTCTTTCCCTTCGCCGCTGATAGGCACAGCACCCATCGTTTTGGCCTCGGTTTCGGTCCAGTTGTACGGCTCGTAGGCACATTCCATGCCCACTTTCAACGTGCCGTTGGGGGCAGTCGGCACCTCGCTGGCAAGGGCGAACGCCTCGACGGTCTCACCGGCGGCGAGCGCCATGCTCTGCTCCATCAAGGTTTGCTTTTGCTCCTCGGTGACGGTCGCAAGCACCCCGTTGATTTTATCCCGCAGGGCCGAGCTGGTTTTCAGACCGACGGCAATCCCGACGTCCGCGGCCGTGGCGGTGAATCCGGTGTCGTTGTTGACCAGCGGCACATAGGTGAGCGTGCTGTCGGTTTTACACACCGACTTAGCGGTCGGCTCTTCCGCCACGTAGCCGTCGATGGCGCCGCTTTTCAGAGCGGTCAACAGGTCCGCGAATTCCGGATATGTCGATGCCTGCACGTTTTCAATCTGCTGCGCGGCCTCGGCATGGAACGTGCCGTTTTGCGCGGCAATCTTGGCACCCGCCAAATCCGACAGGTTGGTCGCGTTTTTCACGTCCACACGCTCGGCTTGTGCGCTACACCCGACGCACCCAATAATACATGCCAATGCCACAATCATAATCCATGCTTTTTTCATAAGTCCATCTCTCCTTTTTCGTGACGTTACATCACGCAAAAATAAAACAAAAAAAGCGCCTATGACACCACAACGGAGCATAGACGCACACACTTGTATCATCCAATGATACACAAAAACAAGGATAGCGCTCCACGGGTGTGACAGTATGACACATATTTTATGCCACACCAGCAAGCCGCCGTCGGCAACCGACCGCTCACTTCGGCGGGTACGCCTTTCCCCGGGCGGCTTGCCAACCGCCTATCTCCGGATACTATTCGTAACCCGCACCTCTATCAAACATGCTTTTATTTATTTTCATGCATTGTACAATAAAAGCCTGCTTTTGTCAACCCTTCGACAAAAAGCCGCCGGAAAACGCAGGAAACCGGTTGAAGAAAGCGCACACATTTGGTATACTGTGTATATCAAACGATGAAAAGAGGAACAGACGGTGGCCTTTTTGCCTATCACAACCGAAGAAAGGCACGCGCGCGGCTGGGAACAGCCGGATTTTGTGCTTATCACCGGCGACGCCTACGTCGACCACCCCAGTTTCGGCACCGCTATCATCTCTCGAGTTTTGGAGAACCGTGGCTATCGGGTGTGCATTGGGGCGCAGCCGCAAAGCGACGAGGATTACCGCCGTTTTGGGGTGCCGCGCTTGGCTTTTTTGATTAACGGAGGCAACATCGACTCCATGGTTGCACACTACACCGCGGCGAAACGCCGGCGCAGCGAGGACGCCTATTCCCCCGGCGGCAAGGCCGGGCTGCGCCCCGACCGCGCCACCATCGTTTACAGCCGTCGCGTACGGGCCTTATTCGGCGACGTGCCTATCGCCATCGGCGGGTTAGAAGCCTCTTTGCGGCGGTTTGCTCATTACGATTATTGGGATGACGCCGTGCGCCCGTCCATTCTGCAAGACAGCGGAGCGGATCTGCTGATGTACGGCATGGGCGAGCGGCATATCGTGGAGATTGCCGACCGGCTGGCCGCGGGTGAACCCATGCACGCCCTCACCGATATCCGCGGCACTTGTTACATGACGGATGCGGCGACTTACTCGCCGATGCCCTGCGCAGAGTGTCCCACGTACGACCAGGTGCGTCAACCGGACGCCACCGGCAAAAAGCAATATGCCATTTCCTGCCGCATACAACAAGAGGAGCATGATCCCATACGCGGCAAGACCGTTATCCAGCGTCACGGTGAGCAGATTTTGGTGCAAAATCCACCATCTCTCCCCCTTTCCACGCAGGAGATGGACGCGGTCTACGGTCTGCCTTATATGCGTGACTACCACCCCAGCTATGAGGCGCGCGGCGGCGTGCCCGGCATTGCCGAGGTGAAATTTTCCATCATACACAACCGCGGTTGCATCGGCGCGTGCAATTTCTGCGCTCTCGCGTATCACCAAGGGCGTATCATCACCTCCCGCAGCCACGACTCGGTGGTACAAGAGGCGAAACAAATCACCGCCATGCCGGATTTCAAGGGGTATATTCACGATGTTGGCGGCCCCACCGCCAATTTCCGCACGCCCGCGTGCGATGCGCAACTCAAACGCGGCGTGTGTAAGGGCAAAAAATGCCTCGCACCGGACTTGTGCCCGGCCGTCAAGGTGTCCCACGAGGATTATCTCAGCCTGTTGCGACGGTTACGGCAGTTGCCGGGGGTGAAAAAGGTGTTCATCCGCTCCGGCATCCGGTACGATTATCTCAACGCCGATAAAGACGAGCGTTTCTTCAAGGAGCTCGTCCGGCATCACGTCAGCGGGCAATTAAAAGTGGCACCGGAACACGTTTCCGACCGCGTTTTACAATACATGGGCAAGCCCTCTTTCCGCGTGTATGAGCAGTTTCGCAAACGCTTTTATGAACTGACCAAAAGCGAAGGGAAAAAGCAATATTTGGTGCCGTATTTGATGTCCTCCCACCCTGGCAGCACCATTAACGACGCCATCAAACTGGCGCGTTTTTTGAAAAAAGAAGGGCTACATCCGGAACAGGTGCAAGACTTTTATCCCACCCCCGGCACCATATCCACCTGCATGTTTTACACCGGGCTGGATCCCGCTACGCTGCAACCGGTGTATGTGCCACGCACACCGCAAGAGAAGGCGGAGCAGCGTGCTTTGTTGCAATATTATCGCCCAGAAAACCGCCAGCTGGTGTTGCGGGCGTTACAAAAAGCCGGTCGCTATGACTTGATTGGCACCGGGGCAGGTTGTTTGGTGGCCCCGGACACGACGCACCGCACCGGTTTGTCCGGGACAAGCAGGCACAAGAGCGGGCGCCCGACGGCCCCCCGCAGCAAAGACAAATTCAGCCGCTATCGCCGCAAAAACAAGTCCTAACCGCCTGAAATAAACATATTGAGCAGAAAAGGGTGCCCCGTTTGCCATGCAAACGGGGCACCCTTTTTATTCTGTTACAATCGACCGCTTATTCGTCCTCTTGTAAAGCGACCGCCGCCTCTGCTTGGATAGCCGCATCGTACGAAAGCATCGGCTCTTCTTCTTTGTTTTTGATTTTCCGATTCACATAATTGCGGGTTATTTTGATAACCAATGGGAACAAAGCCACAACGCCTATCAAGTTGGGTACCATCATGAAGCCGTTGAAGGTATCGGAAATATCCCACGCAAGCGAAGAGGTCATAATCGCACCGGAGACGATCATGAGCACAAAAATGACTTTATAGACCTTAACGGCTTTTGTGCCAAACAGATATTCCACCGCTTTGGAACCGTATTGCGACCAACCTAGCACGGTCGTAAAGGCAAACAACAGCATCGCAACCGCGACGAACCATTCACCGGCCACACCGAACACATCCCCAAAGGCACGGGCAACCAAAGTGGAGTCTTCGAGATTTGCCACAGCGGGATTGCCTGTCGTCAGATCGATATAGCCGGAGGATAACACCACAATCGCTGTCATGGTGCACACAATGAAGGTGTCGAAGAACACCTCAAAAATACCCCACATGCCCTGACGCACCGGCTCTTTCACGTTGGAAGAACTATGCACCATAACCGACGAACCCAAACCGGCTTCATTCGAAAACACACCGCGTTTGAAGCCCTGTGTCATACCGAGCAACAGGGTGCCGACAACACCACCGTATGCGGCACGGTTGGAGAAGGCAAAGCGGAAAATGGAGGTAAACATGGCGCCGACGTTCTTGATGTTCGCGCACAAAATAAACAGCGCGCCAATGATATACACCACCGCCATGAACGGCACCACCCGCTCCGCAAAGGAAGCGATTCTTTGCAGACCGCCGAGAATGATCAAACCGCCCAGCAAAACCAGAGCGCAACCGATAATCAGGCCCAACACCGGGATGCCGGCGATCGTACCCAAATCCGTGCCGGAAAAGAAAGCGGATTGGATGTTGAGGGTGATTTTGTTGACCTGTCCCATGTTGCCGATGCCGAAAGAAGCCAGAATGGCAAAGCACGCAAACAGCACCGCCAGCACAGAGGCAACTGTTTTACAGCCTTTTTTCTTGCCAAGACCATCTTTGAGATAATACATGGCACCGCCGGACCACTCGCCGTCTTTGTTGCGACGGCGGAAATAAATGCCGAGAACGTTTTCAGAGAAGTTTGTCATCATACCGAAAAACGCGGCAACCCACATCCAGAACACAGCACCGGGGCCACCGATGACAATAGCCGCGGCAACGCCGGCGATATTGCCGGTGCCAACCGTTGCGGCGAGCGCCGTGCACAACGCTTGGAATTGGGAAATGGTCTTCTTATCCGTTTTCTTGGTGGAGGCGCTGTTCTTGCGGAACAGCGTTCCGATCGTTTCCTTGAACCAATGGCCAAGGTGGGATATTTGAAACACCTTGGTGCCAAAGGTTAGCAAAATGCCGGTGCCAATCAAAAGCACAAGCCCGGGCACCCCCCAAATAAAGCTGTTGAGTGCGCCGTTGATTTCTGTGATTTTTTCCATAAACACGCTGATACATCCTCCTTGATAAAATAAAAATGACGATTCGCGCAAAACGCAAACCGCCACACAAAAAACAGAAAGATAAAGGTTTTGACTTTGTCCTTTTGCCTGAGAGATTAGCGTAAATCGCTTTGCACCTTCGGCACTCAATTGAATGAGCTTCTCCAAAGTTATGTCCGCTTACAGTCCTCATCCGCAATGGAAACCTGAGAGTGTTACTCCTTCGGTAGTTATAAACTTTTCCTGCAAGCTTCATACATAATATTTAATTTTGTCATATTATACTACACCGCATCGAATAATGCAATACGCATATACAATAAAATGTCGAACCAGCGCACATTTATATTGAGTATCCACAATTTAATCCATTGACAGATTCCCCTTTTTGTTTTATAATACCATATACATATAAATTAAATCATAGGGATCGTGCGCATATATGTGACGCAACGACAATCGCTTTTACTTTGCGAGTCATATCTGCTACATCCACACAAATGCGTGTTGTTCATTATGAAAAGTTTTTAGGGAGCGTGAACATATTGGATTCCAAATTGGCATTCTATATCGGAAAGCGCATCATTTTGGCGCTTTTTACGGTATTTCTTGTCATTACCATCACCTTTTTTGCTATGAAAGCTATTCCCGGCGGCCCCTTTTTGAGTGAAAAAGCGCCCAGCGCGGCCGTCACCGCCCAGCTGGAAGCGAAATACGGCTTGGATAAACCTCTTATGGAGCAATATACCACTTATTTGAAGGATGTTTTGCGGTTTGATTTCGGGCCATCCATCAAAAACAGGGGTCGAACAGTCACCGCCCTGATGCTAGAAGGATTCCAAACCAGCGGCAAGCTCGGTTTAATAGCCGCCGTTTTGGCCGTTGCTTTCGGCCTTGTATTGGGCTCTTTGGCCGCCGTATTCCATGACAAGTTTATTGACAAGCTGATCATGGTCATATCAACCGCCTGCGTTGCCATGCCTTCTTTTGTGGTGGCAACCATCCTATTGCTACTACTATGTATCGTCATTCCCATCTTCCCATCCAATGGCTCTACGGCGGGTGGATTGATACTGCCGGTTGTGGCGTTGAGTCTCTCACCCATGTCGTATATCACCCGGCTAACGCGTTCGAGTATGCTGGACGTGTTAGGGCAGGATTACATCCGCACCGCCCGGGCTAAGGGCGTCTCCCCCTCCAAGGTGCTGTTCAAGCACTCCTTGAAAAACGCGGTCACGCCGGTTATCACCTATGTCGGCCCGATGGTGGCCTATATTCTCACCGGTAGTTTGGTGGTGGAGCAGATTTTTGCCGTGCCCGGTATCGGAAAATACTTCTTTTCCAGTATTATCAACCGCGATTACCCCATGATTATGGGCACCACCATCTTTTTGGCCACCATCATGGTTATCATGACGCTGCTTTCGGATATCTGTTATAAGATCTTTGATCCCCGCGTGGACTTCAATTAAGGAGATTTTGCCGTGAAAGATATCAATCAAATGCCTAAGAAAAATCCTTTGAGCTTTCAACTGAATCTGCAAAGTTTCGAGCAAGCCACCGAGGATGAAAAAGCTTTACAACAAAGAATGCGCGAAAGCACCACTTTCTGGAAAGACGGTATGCGCCGCCTTTCCAGAAACAAGGTTGCCATGACCTGTCTGGTCATCGTAACGCTCATCGTTATGATAGCTCTCTTTGTGCCTATGTTCTATCCGTACAGTTACGACCAGATGCTGGGCGTTTCACAAGGCGCGACCGACGCCTCGTATAACAACCTAAAACCGTTTGAATTCGGTGCCACCGAACAAGCGCGTATAGCCAACGGCGAAAAGATCTTCCCACACATTTTCGGCACCGACGCCCATGGGCGGGATTATTGTATCCGCGTTATTTACGGTGCACGGGTTTCCTTGGCTGTCGGCTTTTTCGCCAGCATCATCGTTTTGATTATCGGCGCCATTTACGGCTCCATCTCCGGTTATTACGGCGGCAAAGTAGACTTGATTATGATGCGCATCGTGGATATCATCTATTCTCTGCCGGACCTTTTGATGATCATTCTGCTTGCTACGGTGTTAAACCAAACCTTGCGCCCGGTCTTAGACACCGCATTAGCCGGCACGCCGCTGGCTAAGTTGGGCACCGGCATGATCAGTATTTTCATCGTTTTCGCCCTGCTGTATTGGGTGGGTATGGCGCGCCTCATTCGCGGCCAGATTTTAACCATCAAACAACAAGATTACGTTTTGGCGGCCCGTTCCATCGGAGCCAAAGGTGGACATATCATTCGCAAGCACATGTTGCCCAACTGCATCAGCGTGCTCATCATCTCCACCGCTCTGCAAATCCCCTCCGCCATTTTTACCGAAAGTTATTTGAGCTTTTTGGGCCTCGGCGTGAATATGCCTATGCCCAGTTTAGGCTCGTTGGCATCGGACGCTCTCGGCGGCATTTACAGTTACGCCTATCGGTTGGTCATTCCGGCCGTTGCCATCTGCTTGATTGTTCTTTCTTTGAACCTGCTGGGTGACGGACTGCGGGATGCCTTTGACCCGAAATTGAAGAAATAAAAGGAGGAAAACAGATGGAATTATTAAAAGTGACCAATCTTCAAACCTCCTTCTTCACTCCTGTGGGGGAAGTAAAAGCCGTCAACGGCGTTTCTTTCTCCTTGGATAAGGGGAAAGTATTAGGCATCGTGGGCGAATCCGGCTCCGGCAAGAGCGTGACCGCCTATTCTATTATGCAAATTCTCGCTCACCCCGGCAAAATCGTCGGGGGAAGCGTTGTGCTGAACGGCGAAGAACTGGTTGGCGCATCCAAGGAAAAGATGGCCTCCATTCGCGGTAACAAAATTAGCATCATTTTCCAGGACCCCATGACCAGCTTAAATCCTGTTTTCACCATCGGCAACCAGTTGATGGAAGCCATCATGCTGCACACCGACCGCAACAAAGAAGAAGCTCGTGCACGAGCCATCGAAATGTTGGAAATGGTGGGCGTCAACGAACCCGAAAAACGTATCAAACAGTATCCGCATGAGTTTTCGGGCGGTATGCGGCAACGCGTCATGATCGCCATGGCGTTGGCATGCGAGCCCGACATCCTCATCGCCGACGAACCCACCACCGCCCTGGACGTGACCATTCAGGCGCAGATATTGGATTTGATGAAATCCTTGCAAAAGAAGTTGGGCATGGCTATCATTATGATCACGCACGATTTGGGTGTTGTGGCCGAAATGTGCGACGAAGTGATTGTCATGTATGCCGGCAAGGTATGCGAGCGCGGCACAGCGGATGAGATATTCTACAATCCCAAGCACGAGTATACCAAAGGATTGATGCGCTCTATCCCGACCATAAACACGGGCGGCAAACGCTTGGAGCCCATCGGCGGCACGCCGGTTGACCTGCTCAACATGCCGGACGGCTGCCCGTTCTCCCCGCGTTGCGACGCTTGTATGAAGGTGTGTCTATCCCATAAACCGAAAGAAATGCGCATCAATGAAGATCACATGTCCGCTTGTTGGCGCAATGTGAAGGATGCCATCACGGCAGGCACACTCACCGAAAAGGAAGTGGAGGAGATGTATCAAGATGAATGAGCAAAAGAATCTTCTCGAAGTAAAGAATCTGAAAGAACACTTCCGTATTCCCAACGGATTTTTGAATCATCTCACCCTGAAAGCCGTAGATGACGTTTCCTTTACCATCAAAGAGGGAGAAACCTTGGGTTTGGTGGGCGAATCCGGTTGTGGTAAAACCACCGTAGGCCGTACCATCTTACACCTTTACAAACCCACCGCCGGTGAGGTTTGGTTTGACGGAAAACAAATCCAAGGCGGCAAAGACGTACAGGAATTCCGCAAACAAGCGCAGATGGTTTTCCAGGATCCGTATTCTTCTCTGGACCCGCGCATGACCGTCAGCGATATCATCGGCGAGCCGCTGGATGTGCACAAACTCTATTCCAACAAAAAAGAGCGAGCAGACAAGATTCGCTATCTGATGGATTTGGTCGGTCTGCCGGACGAGCACGCATCCCGCTATGCGCACGAGTTTTCCGGCGGACAGCGCCAACGCATCGGCATCGCCCGCGCCTTGGCGGTGGAGCCGAAATTTATCGTTTGTGACGAGCCGGTTTCTGCCCTGGACGTTTCTATCCAGGCGCAGGTGGTCAACATGTTCGAAGACCTGCAAAAGAAACTGGGACTCACCTATCTGTTCATTGCACACGACCTGTTGGTTGTAAAACACATCTCCACGCGCATTGCGGTTATGTATCTGGGCAAGTTGATTGAAATCGGCCCCTCGGAAGAATTGTATAGCCATCCGTTGCACCCCTATACGATTTCGTTGCTTTCCGCTGTGCCGATACCGGATCCGAAAACCGCCCGTGCGAATGAGCGGATTCGACTGGAAGGGGACGTTCCCAGCCCCCTGCATATGCCCAGCGGATGTCCCTTCCGCACCCGTTGCCCCAGAGCCACCGAAAAATGTGCCGAGTGTATGCCCGAACTCAAAGAAATCACACCCGGACACAGCGTGGCGTGCCATCATTTGTAATTATGCCCTGCCTTGGGCTAATTAATATTTTTAGTAGGAGGAAAAACCATGAAAAAGGCATTGAGTTTATTGCTGACCGTAGCAATGATCCTCGGCTGCACAGTAGCTTTGGCTTCTTGCGGCAAAACGGAAAGCGCTTTGGTCTTAAACGTCGGCGCTTATCCGGACACGGTAGACCCTGCTCTCAACAGCGCTGTTGATGGTGGCACCTACATCATTCACGTTTTCTCCGGTCTCGTTGGATACGAGGCGGATGAAAAAGGTGACTTGCAGTTGGTTCCCCAAATGGCCGCTGAACTGCCCACGGCTGTTAAACAGGCCGACGGCAAAACCGCCTACACCTTCAAACTGCGCGACGATTTGAAGTGGAGCGATGGCACGGCCCTGACCGCCAAGGATTTCGTATATGCTTGGAACAGAGCTGCCGACCCCGCGACCGCCGCTGACTACGGCTATATGTTCGAAGTTATCGACGGCTATGCTGATTTGCTGGCTTCGTACGATGACGAAGGCAAGCTTATCGGCGAGAAGAAGTTGCTGAACGTGAAGGCTTCCGAAGACGGCAAGGAATTGACCGTTGTTCTGACCGTCGACGTTCCCTATTTCTTTGAACTGTGCGCCTTCCCCGCTTACATGCCCGTGCGTGAAGACATCATCACCCAACACGGCGAAGCTTGGGCGACGGCTGCCGAAACCTACATCGGTAACGGCGCTTACAAAGTGACCTCCTTCACCCAGACCGAGATGGTTCTGGAAAAGAACGAGAACTATTACGCTGCGGACCGCATTGTTTCTGACAAAATCACCTTCGCGTTCAACGACGATGATGCGTCCTTGCTGTCCAA
>JAFPCP010000020.1 GCA_017423825.1 Clostridia bacterium
GCGGTGGCAGATGACGGTGTTTTGGATTTTGTGTTGGTGAAGAAAATCAGCCGTTTACGCATTTTGAAATTCCTCAGCCGCTATAAAGCCGGCGACTATGCCGATCTGCCGTATTGTGAACATATCCGCGGCACAGGCATGTGCGTGCACACCCGCCGCCCGACCTATTGCAATATAGACGGCGAATGTAGTTTCAGCGATCGGATGGCTTTTACCATCCTTCCAAAAGCCTATCGTTTTGTGCTACCGGCCTCTTTGGCGGCTTCTCGGCGGGAAAATGCGGAGGAATTTGTAAAGAATTTATAAAATAGTAAAAAAATTCCTCTTTTCTCTTGATTTTTTTGAAAAAGTGGGTACAATAGGGTTAGCACTCAAAACAACAGAGTGCTAAATCAATCCTGTGAGTTATATATAGGAGGCGGACAATATGTCGATTAAACCGTTAGCGGACAGAGTGGTCATCCGCTTTGTTGAAGCAGAAGAAACAACCAAGAGCGGCATTATTTTAACGGGTGCTGCGAAGGAAAAACCCCAGGTAGCCGAAGTGGTGGCGGTTGGCCCCGGCGGCAATGTAGAGGGTAAAGATATCACCATGTACGTACAGGTGGGGGATAAAGTGTTGATTTCCCGTTACGGCGGCACTGAGGTAAAACTGGATGGCGAGGAATACACCATCGTGCGCCAGAATGACATTTTGGCCGTAGTGGAATAATATTGTTTATAAACTTCTTTGGAGGTATGCTGTTATGTCAAAAGAAATTTTGTATGGCGAAGAAGCCCGCAAGGCCTTACAAGCCGGTGTAGACCAGTTGGCTGACACCGTAAAAATCACGCTCGGCCCCCGCGGCCGCAACGTCGTGTTGGATAAGAAGTTTGGAGCCCCGCTCATCACCAACGACGGCGTGACCATCGCGAAAGAAATCGAATTGGACAACGCGTTTGAAAATATGGGCGCGCAACTGGTGAAAGAAGTGTCCATCAAGACGAACGATGTGGCCGGTGACGGCACCACGACCGCCACGTTGTTGGCGCAGGCGCTCATCCGTGAGGGCATGAAAAATGTGGCCGCCGGTGCGAACCCGATGGGCGTGAAAAAGGGTATTCAGGCGGCGGTGGATGCGATCGTAGCCGAAGTGAAAGCCAATTCCAAGAAAGTCAGCGGCACCGAGGATATTGCCAGCGCCGCGACCATTTCCGCGGGTGACAGCGTGATTGGTCACCTGATTGCGGAAGCTATGGAAAAGGTGTCGGCGGATGGTGTTATTACCGTGGAAGAGTCCAAAACGGCAGAGACCTACACCGAAGTGGTGGAGGGCATGCAGTTTGACCGTGGGTACATCACGCCGTACATGGTCACCGACACCGATAAGATGGAGGCTGTCATTGACGACGCCTATTTGCTGATTACCGACCGTAAGATTTCCAATATCCAGGATATTCTGCCGCTGTTGGAGCAGATTTTGCAGTCCGGCAAGAAACTGGTTATCGTAGCGGAAGACGTGGAGGGCGAGGCGCTGTCCACCCTGATTGTCAACCGTCTGCGTGGCACCTTCACCTGCGTGGCGGTGAAAGCCCCCGGCTTCGGCGACCGCCGCAAAGAGATGTTGCAGGATATCGCTATTTTGACCGGTGGTCAGGTGATTTCCGAGGAGTTGGGCTTTGAACTGAAAGACACAACGGTGTCGATGCTGGGCCGTGCCCGTCAGGTCAAGGTCACGAAGGAAAACACGGTCATTGTGGACGGTGTGGGCGATGTCGAGGCTATCAAAGCCCGCGTGGCTCAAATCCGTAGCCAGATTGAAACCACCACCTCGGACTTCGACCGTGAGAAACTGCAAGAGCGTTTGGCTAAACTGGCCGGCGGCGTAGCAGTTATCAAGGTCGGTGCCGCGACAGAAGTGGAAATGAAAGAGAAGAAACTGCGCATTGAAGATGCCCTGGCCGCGACCAAAGCGGCGGTGGAAGAGGGCCTGGTCGCCGGCGGTGGCGTGGCGCTTATCAACGCTGCCAAGGTGTTGCTGCCGATGCTCAACACCACCGAAGGCGACGAAAAGACCGGTATCCAGATTGTTCTCAAAGCGTTGGAAGAGCCGGTGCGCCAGATTGCGCTCAACGCCGGCTTGGAAGGCAGCGTGATTGTTGATAAAATCCGCACCGCGGATAAGGTGAACTATGGATTTAACTTCGCGACCGAAGAATTCGTGGATATGTTCACCGCCGGCATTGTCGACCCGACGAAGGTGACGCGCTCTGCGTTGCAGAATGCGGCCTCTGTGGCGGCTATGGTGCTTACCACTGAGTCGCTGGTAGCGGACAAGAAAGAGCCGTTGCCGCCGGCAGCTCCCGCGCCGGGCGGTATGGATGGTATGTATTAAGTTTATCCGTATTGAGCAGATATTTGAAACAAAAAGGCACGGCAACCCTTATGGTTGCCGTGCCTTTTTATGCGTTGCGCCGTCCCAAAAGAAGGCGGGGGGAACAAAACGAGAACTCGTATAAGCAGACAGCCTTCCAACAACAAAGCCGAACTTATCTCCAAGACGGAGAGGGTTCGGCTTTGTTTTGTTTATGAAACATATACCACTTATTGTGCCATATCCTGTTTGGGTGAGCAGGAGAATTGTGCTTTGTATGCATAGAAGAACGCCGAATAATCATTGAATCCGCATTGTACGGCAACGACCGTAGGGGGGATGCCTTTTTGCAACAACTCTTTGGCCATGAGCAATCGTTTGGACTTAATATAATTCCAAACGGTCGAGCCTGTCAATCGTTTGAATTTTCGGTTTAGATGAGATTTGCTGATATAGAATCGTTCGCACAGGGAATCCAACGACAACGCTTCGGTCAGGTGTCGATTTATATACGCGATGATGGGTGCTATGTTGTCGCTGCTTTCATTGGTTGTGTCTATATGTTGCGCTTGTTCACAAAGCTCGGTCATCAGAACTGTCAAGTACAATCGCTTTACATCATTATCTTTGGTTTGACAGATGCGTTCTAAGTATTCGCGCCAGTGAAATGCGGCAAAACGGGAGGAAGCGTACCGATTTTTTTTGCCGAGCGGTCGTGCATCCAGAGTGGCCACCAAAGTTTCGGTGTTTGCACCCAGCAATGCTTCTTTGTTAAAGTTGATGCATAGCCGTTCATAGGGGGCATCGCTGCCGATTAATAAACTATGCGCTTCGGCTTTTTTCATAATCAGAATATCGTTGGGTTTGAGTGGGTAGATCGTGCCCTCTACAAAGAATTTTGCGGTACCGGATATGAAGCAATAAATCTCATACCCTTCGTGCGTATGCATGTGAAAGAGATCTAAATCGGGGCGTTCGGTATATTTGTGCTGGGCGTCGATAAAGGATGTCATGCGCTCACTCCTTTCCTCATACATAGGATAGCAGATCATGCGCATTTTTTCAATGTTTTTTCGTTCGAATTTTGTATAGAAACGAGGTGCTTTTTTTTGTATACTTGCATTAGAGTGAAAAACGGAGAAAAGCCTATGAAACTAGCGGCGTTTTTGAAAAACGCAACCGCAAATCGCGTATATCGTACTGCGGCAACGGTTGCCGGTGGACGGCGGCTTTTCTGCGTATTTGGGGGTGTGATGTATGATTAAAACGTATGCATTTGCCGATGAAGCTTCGCCGATGATGGATGATCAGATCAAAGCCATGAAACGCAATGGTCTCGATGGGCTGGAGATTCGCGGGGTGGACGGCCAACCGGTTTTGGACATCTCGTTGGACAAGGCGAAGGAAGTCAAAGCCAAACTGGATGCAGCGGGACTTGTCACATGGTCTGTCGGCTCATCCATCGGCAAGATTGGCATTGAGGACAACTTTGAACAGCACTTGGACAAGCTCAAATGGATGTTGGAGATTGCCCATACGTTGGACGCTGAAAACATTCGTATGTTTTCTTTCTTTATTCCGAAGGATCACGATCCGGCGGAATATAAGGGCGAAGTGATCGACCGCCTGGGCCGATTTGCCGAGGCTGCAAAGGGGAGCGGTATCCATCTTTGTCACGAAAACGAAAAAGGCATTTACGGGGATACCGCGGCGCGTTGCTTAGAAATTCTTAAAGCTGTTCCGTCACTTAAGTTTGTGTTTGATCCCGCCAACTTCGTACAGTGCAGGCAAGACACTGCCACGGCGTGGGAGTTGCTTGGTGACCGCGTGTTTTATATGCACATTAAAGATGCCAGGGAGGATGGTTTTGTAGTGCCTGCCGGTAATGGCGTCGGTAACGTTCCCGCCATTGTCAAAGCTTTTATTGAAAAAGGCGGCAGGAATTTTACGATTGAGCCACATTTGACAGTGTTTAAAGGCTTGGCTGCGTTGGAAAACGAGGGCGAAAAGAGCGTCATTGACACATTCAAATATCCGGATGCGGACACCGCCTTTGATGCGGCGTGTAATGCATTCAGAGGGGTGATGAAATGATGAATATTGGTGCACAATTTTATACTTTGCGCGATTTTTGCACAACAACTGAGGATCTTGCTGAGACGTTGAAAAAAGTAGCCGATATTGGTTATCGTACCGTCCAGATTTCCGGAACGTGCGCATACGATCCGCAATGGCTAAAAACCGAATTGGATAAAAACGGCCTACAATGTGTGTTGACGCACATTCCACAGGATAGATTGCTTGCCGACACAGTAGCCGTCGCTCGCGATCATGACATATTGGGTTGTGATTGCGTCGGGCTTGGTTGTTTCGCCTTTGATGAGGAGGAAGGCAAACGGCTGGAAGACTTTCAGTCGCTCTTTACGCCTGTCGCCAAAAAGTTGGCCGCTAAGGGGAAGTATTTCATGTATCACAACCATGCGCATGAGTTTATCAAAAAAGACGGCAAGGTAATGTTACAACATCTCGCTGAATCTTTTTCGCCAAATGAACTGGGATTTACGCTGGATACCTATTGGGTTCAGGTTGGCGGTGGCGATCCTGCCTGGTGGATCGAACATTTTAGCGGACGTGTTCCTTGCATTCATCTGAAAGATTGTGCTTACGGGCCGAAAATGGCGGCTTTGGGTGATGGGAACATCAATTTTGACCGGGTGTTTGAAGCGGCTGAGTCGGCGGGAACAAAGTATCTCCTGGTTGAACAGGACGATTGTGGTGGCGAAGACCCATTCGAGTGTTTGCGCCGCAGTTATGCGTTCCTAAAAGCGGAAGGTTTTGAATGAAAGGATGGTAATACATATGAAAAAGATTAGGGTTGGCATCATCGGTGTTGGCAATATGGGTTCCAACCATGCCCGCAATATCACGATTGAAAAAGCGTGTCCCGAATTGGAATTGGTAGCGGTGGCGGATAATAATCCCGATCGGTTAGCATGGGCAAAGCAACAAGGTTATGGCGAAAACGTTGCGTGGTTTGACGACGCTACCGCCATGCTGGACAGCGGTTTGCTGGAAGCGTGCATAATCGCCATCCCGCATTACGATCATCCGAGATATGCGATTGCGTGTATGCAACGCGGCATTCACGTTATGGTAGAAAAGCCGGCAGGCGTGTACACCAAACAGATCCGTGAGATGAACGAGGTCGCCGATCAGCATCCGGAGATCAAATTCGGCATGATGTTTAATCAGCGTACCAACTGCGTATACCGTAAAATGCGTGAACTGGTACAGTCCGGCAAATACGGCGAGATCCGCCGTACTAATTGGCTGATCACCGACTGGTACCGTCCGCAGGCGTATTATAATTCGGGCGGATGGCGTGCAACGTGGTCCGGCGAGGGCGGCGGTGTTCTGCTCAACCAGTGCCCGCATCAGCTGGATCTTTGGCAGTGGATCTGCGGTATGCCCGTCAAGGTGCAGGCTCATGTTCACTTTGGCAAATGGCACGATATTGAGGTCGAGGACGATGTGACGGCGTATGTGGAATATCCCAATGGCGCGACCGGCGTGTTTATCACCTCGACCGGTGACGGCAGAGGAACCAATCGTTTCGAGATCCAGATGGATAAAGCAAAATTTGTGGTTGAAAACGATACGCTGACTATGTGGGAGTTTGAGGTGGATGAGCCGACCTTCTCCAAGAATTGTGAAGAGCCGTTTGGTTGCTTGAAAACCACCATGATCGCTGTGGAGACGGATGGTCAAAACCCGCAACACGTCGGTGTTCTTAACGCGTGGGCGAATGCCATTTTGCACGAAGGGAAACTGGTTGCTGACGGTCGCGAAGGCATCAACGGTGTAATTCTTTCGAATGCGATGCATCTGTCGGCGTTTTTGGACAAGGGTGTTGCATTTCCCTTGGATGAGGAACTCTATTATAACGAGTTGATGAAGCGTGTTGCTACCTCGCGTCGCAAAACGGAAGTGAAGACCGTTTTTGCCGACACGAGAGGTACATACGGCGGTAACAACTAAGAGGTTTGGATTATGAATAACATGCGTGTTGGCATTATCGGCATGGGAAACATGGGCTCGGCACATGCGAATTGTGTTATCAAAGGCGAAGTTGCCGGCATGCAACTGGTCGCTGTGTGCGATATTGATGTCGGTCGAACAGAAGCCTTTGTTGCTGCGCGCCCGACCGTTGCGACGTACACCAATTATTGTGATTTGTTTGAACACCCGCAACTGGATGCGGTGATCATTGCCGTGCCGCATCCGTTGCATGCAATGATTGCGGGCGAAGCGCTGAAACGTGGCTTGCATGTCATGCTCGAAAAGCCGATTGACATCGCTGTTTCCAAGGCGCGTGAACTGGTGGAAACCGCCCGCAGTAGCGGTAAGGTTTTTGCCATCATGTTCAATCAGCGTACGAACACGTTGTTTCAGCGCGCGCATGAGATTGTGAGCAGCGGCGCGCTCGGCGAACTCAAACGTACCGTTTGGATCATAACCAACTGGTATCGCACACAGCACTACTACGATTCGGGCGGTTGGCGTGCCACTTGGGCGGGTGAAGGTGGCGGCGTTCTGATTAACCAGGCGCCCCATAACTTGGATTTGTGGCAATGGATCTGTGGCATGCCGCAAAGCGTTACCGCGTTTTGCAACGTGGCACAGCACCATCACATTGAGGTGGAAGACGATGCGACGATCTTGACTCGCTATGCAAATGGCGCCACAGGGGTTTTCGTCACCTCGACCGGCGAATACCCCGGCACCAACCGCTTGGAGATCTCCGGTGACCGCGGCAAATTGGTCTTGGAGGGCGGGGTGCTCAAATGGTGGAAATTATCTACTTCCGTGGCCGAGGTGTCGGAAACCGCCGCCAGTAGTTTCGCCAGCATTGCTTGCGAGTATCAGGAAATCCAGCCCACCGGTCCGGAAACCGCCCATAAGGGAATTTTGCAAAACTTTGTCAATGCGGTTCTGTACGGTGAAGAACTGATTTCGCCCGGATCGGATGGTATCCATGAGTTGATACTTTCCAACGCAGCGTATTTGTCTGAGTGGACAGGCAACCGCGAGGTGATGCTGCCTTTGGATACGGCGTTGTTTGATGAGATGTTGGGGCAACGTGCGGCCACGTCATCCTATCACGCGACACAACAGAATTTTCATCTTGCCGAGGATTATAAGACTCGCTGGCAGGTGAACTGGTAAGGAGCGGTTATTATGCGATTTGGAGTGTGCAATCCCTACAAAAACGCGGCTTTCATTCAGGCGTGCGGTTACGATTATATTGAGCCGTTTTTGTTTGAGATGGTGAGTATGACGGATGAGGCGTTTGAAACCTGCCTTGAAACGCTGGCGGCATCCGGTATCAAAGCCGAGGTGTGTAATGGCTTTTTTCCTGGTCATCTTTCGCTGGTTGGGCCACATGTTGATTTTGCTGCGATTAGCGAATATGTGGATAAAGCGATTGTTCGCGCAAACGCACTGGGTTCAAAGATGTTGGTGCTTGGTAGCGGTGGCAGCCGTAACATAAAAGAAGCGTATGATCGTGCTGCGTGTGAGGAGCAATTTATTGCCATCGCTCGCGAGATCGGCAAAAAGATGGAGCCGTACGGTATGCGATTGGTCATCGAGCCTCTAAACCGTTATGAAACCAATTTTATCAACACTGTGCCAGAGGGGGCAGAGATTGCTCGCCGCATCGGTTGTGATAACGTCAAGACCATGGTGGATTTTTTTCATCACAGCATGGTTGGTGGTACGGACGAGGATATTCTTTCTCACAAAGAATATATTGGGCATATTCACGTGGCAAGCAACCATCCCGATCGCCATGTTCCGCGGGAAGAGGATAGAGAAGTTCTGCTTCATTGGGCGGATATTGTGTGTCAACTGGACTGTCATGACCGTGTGTCCATTGAGGGGATATTTGCGGATTTTGCTAAGGATGTTGCGTGCGCGCGGGAGTGTATCCGTGTGTTTGAGGATGTGTAGATGCTGGTTAAGTTGATTTGAAACCGCTACTACGGTGATGCGATTGATATGGATGCGTTTTTCAGCTTGTCTTTCGAGACTCTCGCTCCGCTTTTGGATAAAAAGCGCCCGACTTACTGAAAAGTAGGTCGGGCGTTTTTGATTCCTACAAAAACAATAAACAGATAAGAAAAGCACCTGTTGCTGTTGATGCCTTATACAATAAAGCGTAATATCCAGTCTGCAAATTTATTGCTATCAATAATATCAAAACAACTGTTTTAAAAATCTTCATTTCAAAATCTCCTTGATGTACGAAATTCATTGAAACGAAGAAGTGGCAGTACAGAGCAAAACACTCTGTACTGCCACAAACAAAGGCTATTTAACATCTTTTAAGAAAATAACAAACCCGAACGTTTCACCGATTGGTAAAAGGTTCGGGTTTGAATGCTTTGGTGCGGGTAAGAGGACTTGAACCTCCACCGAATTGCTCCGATATGAACCTGAATCATACGCGTCTGCCAGTTCCGCCATACCCGCATATTTTGTTTTCCGCCAAGTGACACTGCCACTCACGCGCAAGTTGGATTATACAACAGCCCCTTGCAAAAGTCAAGAGGTTTTTATAACTTTTTTGACTTTTTTGCTAACCGAGAAAACCGTGTTATTCGCTTCGAAAAAGTTGCACCCAGAAATGCTTGTCGTTGACGTACAGGCAAGCGATGCTGACGTGGGTGTAGTTTTTGTTGAGCATGTTTTCTTTGTGCCCTTGTTGGCTATCCCACCAACCTTGGTATACGGTTTCGGGGGATGATTGACCGCAGGCGAGGTTTTCGCCTATGTGTTGGCCGTGGATGGCGTATTGAGAAAACACGGTATTCCAAGGGTCGCCGTTTGGACGCTCGTGGGCGAAGTGCACAGTTAGTTCCAACGCGCGTGTTTGGGCGGCCTGCATCATCGGGCCGTAGTCCATTTTTAGTTGGGATAACCCGGCTGCCACACGGTCAGCATTTAGGCGACGCAGAACGCTTTGCGGCATGCTTTCGTTGAAACTGCCGCAAGGGGTCGGGGTGCCGTAATCTACAGTGAGAGAGGCGTCCGGCAAGGAAGAGGCGGGGGTGGTGGGTTGTCGGGTGCAGCCGAGTATAACAAGGAAACTGCCGCATAAAGCTAGCAAGCGCAAAGGGCATATACGTTTCATGCAAACAACTCCTTGTATGACGAGAATAAAGAAAACATTCTTGCTTTATTGTAGCATGGTCGCTCGCAAAACACAAGAAAAATTATAGTTGAGAAAGGCAAAAGATTCTGCTAAAATAAATGCACGAGGAGGTGCCGCTGATGTGCAAAGAAAAAGAACGCTTTATTTTATTTGATTTGGACGGAACGCTGATCGATTCCGGTCGCGGCGTGATGAACTGTGTGACCTACGCCTTGGAAAAGTTTGACATCCATCCGACGGACCGCGAGGAGTTGCATCCGTACATCGGTCCGCCGCTGTTATACGCGTTTCAGCAGTATCACGGGCTCAGCGAAGAACAGGCAGAGCAGGCGCTCGCGTATTATCGAGAGAGATACACGGTTAAGGGATTGTATGAAAACGACGTGTATACGGGTTTGTATGAGACGCTGTCTTGTTTGCGGGAGCGGGGCGTACACCTGCTGGTGGCGACGTCTAAACCCGAGGAATTTGTGAAACGCATTCTGCCGCATTATGATTTGGATACGTATTTTGAATTTGTGTCGGGGGATACGTTTGATAAGAAGCGGCCGAACAAAGAAGCGGTGATTGCATATATAAAGCAACAATACCCGTCCATTTCCAGCGATAACACCCTCATGGTGGGGGATACGAAATACGATGTGTTGGGCGCTCACGCTTGCGACTTGCCGGTGGTGGGTGTGTTGTATGGCTATGGTGAGCGGGAGGAAATGCTCGCTTGCGGGGTGGATATGCTGGCAACAGATATGGCGGATTTGCGTAGAATTTTGCTGGATTGGATTGCCGGCGTGTGAATCCTGTGTGTTATATAAAAAAACGAAAAATTCTTACACTTTGCACTTTACAATAAAGTATGTTTGTGTTATTATATACGGTGGTGTGTTGGGGATGCGATGTTTCCAGTTAAGCGTTGTGTCCCTTTGCATAAGGCCAAATTTTCAAATCCTTAAAAGGAGGACATATCTATGGCAAGAAAGTTTAAGACCATGGACGGTAACAACGCAGCCGCTCACGTATCGTATGCGTTTACCGAGGTTGCGGGTATTTATCCTATCACCCCGTCCAGCCCCATGGCAGACTACGTTGACCAGTGGGCAGCCGCGGGTCAAAAGAACATTTTCGGCACAACCGTTAAGGTGTCCGAAATGGAATCGGAGGCCGGTGCTGCCGGTACAGTGCACGGTTCGTTGAACGCGGGTGCTTTGACCACCACCTACACCGCGTCGCAGGGCCTGCTGCTTATGATTCCCAACATGTACAAAATCGCCGGTGAATTGTTGCCTTGCGTATTCCATGTGTCGGCTCGTTGCGTAGCCTCGCATGCGCTCAACATCTTTGGCGACCATTCCGACGTGTACGCTTGCCGTCAGACGGGCTTTGCCATGATGGCTGAGACCAACCCGCAGGAAGTTATGGATTTGGGCGCCGTGGCGCACTTGGCTTCCATCAAAGGCCGCGTTCCGTTCATCAACTTCTTTGACGGTTTCCGCACCTCGCACGAGTTGCAGAAAATCCAGATTTGGGATTATGAAGATTTGAAAGAGATGTGCGACATGGATGCCGTTGAGGCGTTCCGCAAGCGCGCATTGAACCCCGAGCGTCCTGTGATGCGCGGTTCTCACGAGAATGGCGATATTTTCTTCCAGCATCGTGAGGCGTGCAACACGTATTATGATGCGATTCCCGCTATCGTGGAAGAGTATATGCAAAAGGTGAACGAGAAATTGGGCACCGACTATCAGCTGTTCAACTACTACGGTGCTCCGGATGCCGAGCGCGTGATCGTGGCGATGGGCTCCATCTGCGACGTGGCAGAAGAGGTTATCGACTATCTCACCGCCAAGGGCGAAAAAGTCGGCTTGGTCAAGTGCCGTTTGTACCGTCCTTTCTGCGCGGACAAACTGGCGGCGGCCATTCCTGCTACTGTTAAGAAAGTGGCGGTTCTCGACCGCACGAAAGAGCCCGGCGCTCTGGGCGAGCCGCTGTATATGGACGTGATTACCGCCTTGGCTACGCAGGGCCGCGGCGACATCCGCGTGATTGGCGGTCGCTATGGCTTGGGTTCCAAGGACACCCCGCCTTCCAGCGTGTTTGCTGTGTTTGATGAGTTGAGCAAGGATGCGCCGAAGAATCAGTTCACCATTGGTATCGTGGACGATGTGACTGGCCTTTCTCTGCCGGAAACCGACGCCCCCAACACGGCGGCGGAGGGTACCATCGAGTGTAAATTCTGGGGCTTGGGCGGCGACGGTACCGTCGGCGCGAACAAGAACTCTATCAAAATCATTGGTGACCACACGGATAAATATGTGCAGGCGTACTTCCAGTATGACTCCAAAAAGACCGGCGGTATCACCATCAGCCACTTGCGCTTCGGCGACAAGCCCATCAAGAGCCCCTATTACATCAACAAAGCGGACTTCGTGGCTTGCCACAACCCGTCCTATGTTGTCAAGGGCTACAAGATGGTCAACGACGTGAAACCCGGCGGCGTGTTCATGATCAACTGCCAGTGGACGGCGGAAGAACTCAACAAACACATGCCGGCTGAGGCGAAACGCTACATCGCCAAGAACAACATTCAGCTGTACACCATCAACGCCATCGACCTGGCGATTGAGATTGGCATGGGCAAACGCACCAACACCATTCTGCAATCCGCTTTCTTCACGCTGGCGAAGGTTATGCCGCAAGAAGAGGCCATTCAGTACATGAAGGATGCGGCCACCAAGTCCTATTCCAAGAAGGGTATGGACATCGTGGAGATGAACCACAAGGCCATCGATGCGGGCGCGACTGCGTTTGTGAAGATTGATGTGCCGGCGGATTGGGCGGATGCCGTGGATGCCAACGATGCTGTTAAGGAAGATGGCCCCGCGAAACTGGTCAAGATGGTGGATAACATCATGAAACCGGTTGGCAAAATGGACGGCGACAGCCTGCCTGTTTCTGCCTTCGTGGACCATGCGGACGGTACCTTCGAGCAGGGCGCGTCTGCGTATGAGAAACGCGGCGTCGCGGTGATGGTTCCCGAGTGGAACCCCGAAACCTGTGTGAAATGTAACAAATGTTCCTTCGTTTGCCCGCATGCTACGATTCGCCCCTTCGCTATGAATGACGAAGAAGTGGCCGCGGCTCCGGAGGCCATGAAGAAACACGCGAAACCGGTCATTAAGACCAACTACACCTACACGTTGGCGGTTTCTCCGCTGGATTGTATGGGCTGTGGCGTTTGCGTGGGCGTGTGCCCGACCAACTCCTTGACCATGGTGTCGCAGGAGAGCCAGGCGGCGCAACAAGAAGTGTTTGATTACTGCGTTGCCAAGGTGGGCGAAAAGGCCGAAACCGTGGGCAAAACGGTTATCAGCAGCCAGTTCAAGAAACCTCTGTTGGAGTTCTCCGGCTCCTGTGCCGGCTGTGCGGAGACGGCGTATGCGCGTCTGATCACCCAGCTGTTCGGTGACCGTATGTATATCTCCAACGCTACCGGTTGTTCTTCTATTTGGGGTGGCCCCGCGGCGACCTCTCCGTATACAACCAATAGCGAGGGCCATGGCCCCGCTTGGGCGAACTCCTTGTTCGAGGACAACGCCGAGCACGGTTTTGGTATGTACCTGGGTCAGAAGGCGGTTCGCGCTCGCTTGATTGACGATGTGAAGGAGATTCTGGATTGCGAGAAGGCCACCGATGCGGTTAAGGCTGCCTGTGAGGCGTACCTCAACACCATCAACGATGGCGAGGCGAACGCTGCCGCTTCCAATGCTTTGGTTGCTGAGCTGGAAGCTCTGGATTGCGATTGCGATGCTTGCAAAGATATTCTGGCTAACCGTGAATTCCTGTCCAAGAAATCCGTGTGGATTTTCGGTGGTGACGGCTGGGCGTACGATATCGGCTTCGGCGGTTTGGACCACGTGCTGGCTTCCGGTGAGGACGTCAACGTGATGGTCTTCGACACCGAGGTGTATTCCAACACCGGCGGTCAGGCTTCCAAGGCTTCCAACATCGGTCAGGTGGCGCAGTTTGCCGCCGCCGGTAAGGCAATTGCCAAGAAGAGCCTGGCGGAGATCGCCATGAGCTATGGCTACATCTATGTGGCTCAAATCGCTATGGGTGCTGACATGAATCAGACCATCAAGGCGATTGCTGAGGCTGAGGCTTATCCGGGTCCGTCCTTGATTATCGGCTATTCTCCCTGTGAGATGCACTCCATCAAGGGTGGTATGGTCAACTGCCAGGCCGAGATGAAGAAGGCTGTGGATTGCGGCTATTGGAACATGTTCCGTTTCAACCCGGCTGCCAAGGCGGAGGGCAAGAACCCCTTCACCATGGATAGCAAGGCGCCGACCACGAGCTATCGTGACTTCATCATGAACGAGGCGCGCTATGCTTCTCTGACGCGTTCCTTCCCGGATCGTGCAGAACAGCTGTTCAGCGAGGCGGAGAAAACCGCTATGGCTCGCTATGAGCACCTGGTTCGTTTGGGCGAATTGTACGCGCAAAACGTGTAATATCGTCTGAAAATGCATAAAAGATGCCCCTGCTGCTATTTGCGGCGGGGGCATTTTTTTCGTTTGTGTAGCGTGGTATAGTCGGCAAGGAAAAGAGAAAGCCTATTTTAGGACTAGCCAAACCGAAAAAAATCCTGTATACTGGTATCATTATATGTAAAGGATGGACGTATGTGCATATAGGGAATGTGGAGATAGCGGGCCGTGTGGCGCTCGCACCGATGGCCGGTGTGGCAGATCGAGCTTTTCGTAGGATGTGTATAGACCACGGGGCGGCTTATGTTGTGGGGGAGATGGTGAGCGCCAAGGGACTGACCTATGGAGACCGCAAAAGCGACAGCTTGCTTATGTTAGACGATGCGGCGCGCCCGGCGGCGATTCAGTTGTTTGGCGATGATCCGCAGACGTTGGCTCGCGCAGCGCAAATGGCGATGCAGTATAAGCCGGATTGGATTGATATCAACATGGGTTGCCCGGCGCCGAAGATTGCCGGTAACCATTGCGGCAGTGCCTTAATGCGGGAACCGGAATTGTGCCGCCGCATTATACAGGCAGTGAAAGAGGCGGTGCCGGTGCCGGTCACGGCGAAGATACGCAAAGGCTATGCCAAAGACCAGGTGAATGCGGTGGAGGTGGCACAGGCTTGCGAAGCTGGTGGCGCAGACGCTATCACGGTACACGGTCGCACCCGCGACCAGATGTATGCGCCACCTGTGGATTGGGATTGCATTCGGCAGGTGAAACAGGCGGTTTCCGTGCCGGTGATTGGCAACGGCGATGTGGTGGATGCGCGCTCTGCGGCAGCTATGTATGAACAGACCGGCTGTGACCTTGTGATGGTGGGGCGCGGTGCGCTGGGTGCTCCGTGGGTGTTTTCCCAAATACAAGCCTATTTAGAACACGGGGTGTTGCTGCCGACGCCGGGGGTGGCACAGCGTATGACGCTGCTTATGCGGCAGGTGGAATGGATGATAGCGTATAAGGGCGAGCGGGTAGCTTTTTTGGAGGCCCGCAAGCATGCCGCATGGTATATGAACGGTTTACGTGGTGCCGCCGCGTTACGACGTCAGGCGGGGGAACTGCGCACGTGGGAGGATTTAGCCCGTTTGTGTCAGCAGGTGATACAAGCCGAGGAGGAAAGAGCATGAAACTAAAAAAAGAGATTATTTTAGCCTCGTCCTCTCCGCGTCGACAGGAGATTTTGGATTTGGCGGGAATTGCACACCGGGTATGTCCTGCTGAAACGGAGTGGGCGCCGGTGGATTTGCCGCCGGCACAGCGTGTGTTGGCGCTGGCGCACAGCAAGGCGCAGGCGGTCGCATCGCAACAGCCGGATGCGCTTATACTCGGCGCGGATACCATGGTTGTGCTGGATGACACCGCCCTAGGAAAACCGCCGACACCGGAGGCGGCGGTGGAGATGCTGCTGCTTTTGCAGGGACGCACACACCGCGTGATGACCGGCGTCAGCGTTATACGCACCAATGCGGACGCAAAGATTGTAAAGCAGGATGGCTTTACAGATGTAGCGGAGGTGAGATTCTTTCCCATGACGCGGGAAGAGGCGGTTTCGTATGTACAAACCGGCGAGCCGTTAGACAAAGCGGGTGCTTACGCAATTCAGGGTTTGGGGATGCGCTTTGTCCGCGGAATACAGGGGGATTTTTACACGGTTATGGGGTTGCCGGGCGGTCGATTGATTCGATATTTGCAGAAATTTGCCCCGGATTTGTGGGAATAATAGAAAAATCTACTTTTTTTCGCAAATTATTATTGAGATTTTTTTCCAATAGGTATATAATATTGTATTGAATGGTACAAACTAAAACATATCGGCTTTTTTGCCGAAGGAAAGGATGTTACCCTTATGTTTTTGAATCGAGATATCGGTATTGATTTGGGCACGGCGAACACCCTGGTATACGTTCGGGGGAAAGGCATCGTTATGCGCGAGCCTTCCGTCGTGGCCGTGGATGTAAAAAAAGATGAAGTCATGGCTGTCGGTTTTGATGCCAAAGAGATGATTGGTCGTACACCCGGTTCGATTTCCGCGGTCCGTCCGTTGAAAGATGGCGTCATTGCGGATTTTGAAGTGACGTCTGCTATGCTGCGGTATTTCATCAAACGGGCGCTGAAATCGACCTTGTTCAATCGTCCGCGTTTGATTGTGTGTATTCCCTCCGGTGTAACCGAGGTGGAACGCCGCGCGGTGAACGAAGCGGCGCGCAATGCGGGCGCTCGTGAGGTGGAGCTGATCGAAGAGCCTATGGCGGCGGCTATCGGTGCAGGCTTGAAAGTGGATGAAGCCGCGGGCTGCATGATCGTGGATATCGGCGGCGGCACCTCCGAGGTGGCGGTGATTTCCTTGGGCGACATCGTAACCGCACAGTCGGTGCGTGTAGCCGGTGACGATTTTGACGAGGCCATCATCTCGTACATCAAGAAGAAATACAACCTTCTCATCGGTGAGCGCACGGCGGAAGAATTGAAAATCACGTTGGGTTCCGCTTTCCCGTATGAGAACGAATCCACCATGGACGTCAAAGGCCGCAACCTCGTGGACGGTCTGCCGAAGAATATCGTTATCAGCGCCGAGGAAGTGCGTGAGGCGTTGGCCGATCCGGTGGGAGCTATCGTGGATGCTATCAAGTCCACCTTGGAGCGTACCCCGCCGGAGTTGAGTGCGGATATCATTGATAATGGTATTATGCTGACAGGTGGCGGTGCTTTGCTGCGCGGTCTGGATATGCTGATCAATCGGGAAACCGGCATGCCGGTACACGTGGCGGAGGATCCGCTGGATTGCGTGGTCAACGGCACCGGTCGTTGCCTGGATTTGGGAATGACGAGTAATTTCCGTTCGAATCGCAGATAATAAGGAAACAGCGGGGGACGGTGTGTCTTCCGCTGTTCTGTTTCAAAGGGAGATAATCGGTGAAAAAGTTTTTTAAGAGTTTCCTGGCAAAGGCGGCAGGCGTGGCGGCTTTGGTGTTGCTGGGTGTGATGCTGTACAGCGCCACCACCGGCGGTTTGGCCACCTTGCCGGCGACGTTGGCGGGGGTGTTTATCACACCTTTGCAGTCGGTCACTACGCGCATTTCTACGGGTGTGTCGGATTTTTTCGGACTTTTTACGGATGCCGGCGATTTGCGTGAGAGGATATTGGAGCTGGAAAAGGAAAACGCCACCTTGCGTAAGCAGGTTGTGGAATTGGATGAATACAGACAACAAAATAACTGGTACAGTGAGATTCTGGGTTTACACGAGGAACACTCCGATTACACCTTTGCTTCCGGACGGGTGATCGGACGTGAACCGTCGGACGTGTATGGGAATTTTACGATTTCCGCGGGCACCAATGCAGATATCGCTGTGAATGACCCGGTGATTACCACCGACGGTTCTCTCATCGGCGTGGTGCAAGAGGTGGGGTTGACCTACGCGAAGGTGCGCACGGTGTCGGATCCTTCTACGAAAGTCGCCAGTCAAATCAGCCGTACGGGAGACACCGCCTATACAGCCGGGAGTACGGTGGAACAAGCGCGCGGTGGGATTGTTCGCATGACCACGTTGGAGCGCTCCTCCGGCGCAGCTGTCGGGGATTATGTGGTTACCTCCGGCATCGGCGGGATATACCCCGGCGGACTTCTCATTGGCACGGTGGAGACGTTGAGTAATGCTTCGGACGGCATGACCTTGAATGCCGACGTGTCTCTTTTGGCGGATATTTACAACTTAAAACAGGTAATGGTTATCACCTCGTTTGACGGGCAGGGCGGCCAATAATCGCCTGTATTACTTAGAAAAGGATGGAGGTAAGGATGAAGACAAGGCGTTCCATAGGAACTTTCTGGTTAAAAAATTACATTTCCTGGATCGTTTATGGCCTGTCGGCGGTGTTGATGGTGCTTGTGCAGAACGCCCCCCATTTGTTTCCTACGTTGTGGCATGCCCGTCCGGTACCGATTGTGCTGTTTGTGGTGTGTGTGGCGGTGCTGGAAGGCGCGCGCATCGGCGCGGTCGTTGGCCTCGGCGCCGGCCTTTTGTGGGACATCTATGCCTTTCATCTGTTTGGGTTTAATGCGCTCATTTTATTGGCAGTCGGTCTGACGGTCGGCGTGCTGGTGGAATGGTTATTGCGCGCGAATTTTCTTTCTTCTATGTTATTGTGCGGCGGTGCTTTGTTGGCACAGGCGCTTTTAGAATGGTTTTTTTGTTATGTGATTTTTGGTCGCGAAGGGGTATGGCACATCCTTTGGAAGGTGTATCTGCCGAACGCTGTGTACACAGCGTTGCTGGCCCCGGCTATGTACTATCTTGTGTTGTGGATAGCGCGATTTATTCGGCGTCGGCAGGGCCGTTGACACAGAGTTTCAAAAAGTAGTGTAAGGGAGGTGACGGTATGTTAGAAAGACAGCCGACCAATCCGCTGAGTCCCCGCCGTTTGCTCGCATTGTTGCTGGTGATGGTGGCGATATTGGGGATTTTTTCCGTACGTTTGTTTCAGCTGCAAATTGTAGATGGAGAGATGTACGCGCAACTGGCGGATGCCAGCTCTAAAACGTCTATTTCCATTGCTGCTTCTCGTGGCGAGATCTTGGATCGCAACCAAATCCCGCTTGTTTCCAATCGCACAAGCTATGCCGTCATCTTGGATTACAATTATTTCCCGCACGGCAGTGACGAAGAGGGGATGCGCAAGCAAAACGATTGCTTGCTTTCGTTGGTAAAGTTGCTGCAAGAACGGCAGGAGGATTGGAATGACTCTCTGCCTATCGGGCAAAAGGCGCCCTACACCTTTGAGGAGGGGCGTGAAAGCGGCGTAGCCAAGTTGAAAGAGTATTTGCGTATGGCGAGTTATGCCACCGCGTCCCAATGCATGCAGCAGATGATAATTCAGTATGCGTTGGAAGGATATGACGAACCGCAACAGCGCATTCTTGCGGGGATTCATTATGAGATGGACACGGCCGGATTCAATCCGTCGATTCCCTTCACCTTTGCTACGGACGTTTCCAGCACAAGCATGTATAAGATACTGGAAAACAGCGATGCGTTTCCGGGTGTGAGTGTCGAAACGGTACCGGTGCGTGAATATGTAGGCGGCACGACGGCTTGCCACATCATCGGCACCGTTGGTCCCATTTATGCGGAGGAGTACGCCACGCTGAAAGAGCAAGGGTATTCGTACAACGACATTTTAGGAAAAAGCGGCATTGAGGCGGCGGCCGAGGGATATTTGCGCGGCACCGCCGGCAAGCGCATATTGACAAAGAACTCCCAAGGCGTGATCACGGCCGAGGAGGAGACGGTGGCACCTATACCGGGACAGACGGTAATTTTGAGTTTGGATTCCGAGGTGCAACAGGTGGCGCAAAAGGCGCTGTCTGAAAAAATCACCGACCTGCGTGCGAGTGCCACCGTCGGAAAGGGTAAGGATGTAAAAAGCGGTTCGGTGGTGATGCTGGACGTGCAGACCGGCGGTGTGATGGTGTGTGCTTCGTGGCCGGATTATAATTTGGCAACCTATTCCGAGAATTATCAATCGTTGGTTGAAGATAAAGACAACCCGTTGTTTAATCGTGCGTTGTACGGCGCGTTCCCTTGTGGCTCGACCTTCAAGCCGGGCGTGGCGCTGGCAGCGATAACCGAGGGCAAGGTGACGCCCTCAACCGTGATTGACTGCA
Source organism: Clostridia bacterium (assembly GCA_017423825.1). Taxonomy (GTDB): domain Bacteria; phylum Bacillota; class Clostridia; order Oscillospirales; family Acutalibacteraceae; genus UBA5905. The sequence goes on from JAFPCP010000020.1 coordinate 19,766, forward strand.
CGTATATTTATAAATATTACGCCCCGAGTTACCAACCAAAGTGTATGGGCACCCACCGGCATCTACAGGTGGCACGCGCGATTGAAAAATCCTGCAACTATTACTTCTATGAAGTTGGTCGTCTGATGAGCAGCAGTTTGTTCAGTTATCTGACGCTGTACGGTTTCGGGCAAAAAACGGGGGTAGAAATCGGAGAATCTTCCGGTGTGCAACAATCGCCGGAATATATGAAATCCATCGGCTCCAACTGGGTGGCGGGCGATTATTTGCAGTTATCCATCGGCCAGAGGGGTTCGTATACGCCGATACAGTTGGCGGCGTACACCATGATGATGGCAAATAACGGCGTGCGGTATAAGACGCATTTCATCAAAGCGGTGCGCAGTTTCGACAGTTTCTCCGACACGGTGGTAGAAACGGAGGTCGCCGCGCAGGTGGAATGGAGCGGAGCGGCTATGGATGCGGTACGCGAGGGAATGATTGCCGTGGGAAAGAGCGGCACGGCTCGCGCTTCTTTTGGCAATGCACCATACACCGTGGCGTGTAAGACAGGAACGGCCCAAACCGGCATCGCCAACTCCTCCGACCACGGCACGTTCATTGCCTATGCACCGGCGGATAAGCCGGAGGTGGCGATTGCGGTCGTGGTGGAACGAGGCACTTCCTCCGCGTCTTCCGCGGTAGCTCGTAAGGTGTTGGATGCCTATTTCGCCGGAAAAGAAACCGGCGAATCCCCGACAGCTCCCGGCGTGCTGTTGCCGTAGTTTTTTGCTGTGATTTGTATAGATATTGGCTTTACATTTTTCGGCTTGTATGTTATACTGATAGACGATATGGATTTTTTGCCAAATCACCCTACCGGAAGGATGGTGGATGTTCTATGAATCAAATAGCCGTAGTCACCTCCGGTAAAGGGGGCGCAGGGAAATCGACCGTAACCGCCGGGTTGGGGTACGCTTTATCGCGCATGAACGACCGTGTGTTGCTGATTGATGCGGATGCCGGTTTGCGCAGTTTGGATTTGATGCTGGGTGTTGCCGGCAGCACGATGTACGACCTGGCCGATGTGTTTGCAGGACATTGTGAACCTGTTCGGGCGATTTATCCGTCTCCGGTGTTTCAAAACGTGTTTGTTTTGCCGGCACCGATTCAGTTGGAGGAGATGTGCAGCGCGGCAGAAATGAACAGTCTGTGTCGTGGCTTAGCGGCATATTATGACCGGATTATCATTGACTGTCCCGCTGGTTTAGGCAAAGGGTTTGAGACGGCTGTGGCGGCGGCGGACCGTGCGTTGGTGGTGTCCACGCCTGATATGGTTTGCGCGCGTGACGCGCAGATTGTGGCCCGCTTGTTGGAAGAGCATAATTTGCCTTCCCATTTAATCATCAACCGGTTACGTCCGGCGAAGGTGATGGACGGCTCGATGCCGGATGTGGATGAGATTATTGACACCGCCGGGATACAGCTTCTTGGCATTATTCCGGAGGATGAAGAGGTGGCTGTGGCAAATGCCAACGGGCGCCCGTTGCCGGCTGATTGCCATGCGGCGATTTGTTTCGGCAATATTGCTAAGCGGTTTATGGGCACACAAGTGCCGCTGGCCCGCTTGGAAAAAATGTGAAATATAGTTGTTTGAAAAAAAGGAGATACAAAGTATGAACGTTGCGTTAATCGCTCACGACGCCAAAAAAGAATTGATGGTGCAGTTTTGTATTGCTTATTGCGGCATACTCAGTCGGCACGATTTGTGTGCGACCGGCACAACAGGCAAACTGGTAGCGGAGGCTACCGGCTTAGATATCACGCGGTACATGAGTGGATCGCAGGGTGGGGACCAGCAAATCATGTCCCGCATATCGTATAATGAAATAGATCTTCTTTTGTTTTTCCGCGATCCGATTTCCATGAAATCCGGCGAGCCGAACGACTATGACATTTTGCGTCTTTGCGATATCCGCGGTATTCCGGTAGCCACCAACATCGCGACAGCCGAGGTGCTGATACACGGTCTTGAACGGGGCGATCTGGATTGGCGTAACATCGTCAACCCTCGAAACACATGATGTTTGCGGCAAAGGGTACACCCTGGTGTGCCCTTTCGTCTTGTTATATTGTCAAAACAGAAGGGAATAATGAATTATGTCATTAATTACACAGGCACCCCGTGGCACACAGGATGTGTTGCCCGATAGTAGTTATAAATGGCAATACGTGGAACAAACCGCATTGTCTATTGCGCGTGATTTTGGCTTTCATGAAATTCGCACACCTGTGTTCGAACACACGAATTTATTTCAGCGCTCGGTGGGCGAGACGACGGACGTTGTGCAAAAAGAAATGTATACCTTTGAGGACAAAGGCGGTCGTTCGATCACGTTGCGTCCGGAGGGGACGGCCGGTGCTGCCCGCGCGGTGCTGGAACACGGCTTGATCAACGGGGCTTTACCTGTAAAGGTATCTTACATTACATCTTGTTATCGTTACGAAAAGAGCCAGAAAGGGCGTTATCGGGAGTTTCACCAGTTTGGCGTGGAATGTTTTGGCGCTTTGGCACCTCAGGCGGACGCCGAAGTGATTGCGTTAGCCATGCAAATTTTGAAATCTGTCGGTTTGACAGATGTGGCGTTGCACATTAATTCGATTGGTTGCCCGACTTGCCGTGCCCGCTATCATGAGGCGTTGAAAGCGTATTTTGCGTCTTATGCAGAGACCTTGTGCGGCACCTGCCAAGACCGATTGGCGCGCAACCCGATGCGCATCTTGGATTGCAAATCTCCGGTTTGCGGGGAGATTGCGGCGGCGGCACCGGTGATGATGGATTATCTATGTGAGCCTTGCGCGGCGCATTTTGCGCAGGTGAAGGGGTGCCTGGATGCGGCAGAGATTCCGTATCAGGTGGACACTCACATTGTGCGTGGGTTGGATTATTATACGCGTACGGTGTTTGAGTTAGTATCCCCGCAGGGGTTGGTGGTTGCCGGCGGCGGCCGTTACGATGGACTGTTGCAGGAGTTGGGTGGCCCGGCGCAGCCCGGTTTGGGTTTCGGCATGGGTGTTGAACGGTTGCTGATGGTGATGGAGGAAGCGGGTTGCCGTTTTCCTGCGGCACCGCAATGCGATTTGTATTTAGCGCCTATGGGCGAGGCGGCGGTGAGTCGCTGCTTTGCCTTGGCGACAGCTCTGCGTGAGGGCGGCATGACGGTGGAATTTGACGTGGTTGGTCGCTCTTTGAAGGCGCAGATGAAATATGCCGACAAACTCGGCGCCCGGTATACCGTTGTGGTCGGGGATGCGGAGTTGGAAAGCGGTGTGGCAAAATTGAAGGATATGACCACCGGCGAGACGGAGGAAGTATCTTTGGATGGCGGTTTATACACGCTTTTGCGGCAAAAGACGTTGGATAGGGAACTGGCCGGTGTGGCAGATTTGTTCAGCAATGTGGCTGAAATTGGATAAACACCTGAAAGAAGAGGGGAAAACAGTATGGCCGAATCAATAAAAGGATTGAAAAGGACCGCTTATTGCGGCGAGTTTCGCGAGCAACACGCCGGGCAAGAAGTGACGGTTTTTGGTTGGATACAGCGGCAGCGCGACCTTGGACAACTGATTTTTGCGGATTTGCGTGACCGCACCGGTATCGTGCAGTTGGCATTCGACCAAGACACCGACAAAGCGGTGTTTGATAAGGCGTTCACCCTGCGCAGCGAATTTGTGGTAGCGGCGCGCGGTGTGGTGCGTGTGCGCTCTGCGCGCAATAAGGAAATCCCCACCGGTGATGTGGAAATCGCCGTGGAGGAATTGCGTATTCTCAACAAATCCGAGACGCCCCCCTTTGAAATCGTGGAAGATTGCGCGACCGCTGAGGCGACGCGCTTGAAATATCGCTATTTGGATTTGCGGCGTCCGGATTTGCAACGGAATTTGCTGCTGCGGCATCGTATCACAAAGGTGATTCGGGACTTTTTTGACAGCGAAGGTTTCATTGAATTGGAAACGCCGATGCTTATCAAATCCACCCCCGAGGGGGCGCGGGATTTCTTGGTGCCGAGCCGTCTGCATCCCGGCACGTTTTACGCGTTGCCGCAATCGCCGCAGTTGTATAAGCAGTTGAGTATGGTCGCAGGTTTTGACCGTTACGTGCAGTTGGCGCGCTGTTTCCGGGATGAGGATTTACGGGCCGATCGGCAACCGGAATTCACACAGATTGACCTGGAAATGTCGTTTGTGGACGTGGAAGACGTGCTGGCGCTGGGCGAGAATTTCATGCGCACCTTATTTAAGCAGGTGCTGGATGTGGATTTGCCGGCGAAACTGCCGCGTCTCACATATACAGAGGCGATGGAGCGCTATGGCTCGGATAAGCCGGATACGCGTTTTGATATGGAGATTATCGACCTGACGGCGGCCGTGGACGGTTGCGGCTTTGGTGTGTTCAACTCCGCTTTGCAGGCGGGCGGCACGGTGCGTTGCCTCAACGCGAAAGGAGCTGCCGCGAAACTGTCCCGCAAAGAGATTGACAAACTCACCGAGATGGTGAAAGGTATCGGCGCGAAAGGTCTCGCTTGGATACGCTGGACGGAAGAAGCTTGCACATCCTCGTTTGGCAAATTCCTGACTGAAGAGGAGATGCAACGCGTGCTGAGCACAGCCGGAGCGGAGCAGGGGGACGTCGTGCTGATAGTAGCGGATACGATTAGCAAACACGTGCTCACCACGCTCGGCAGTCTGCGTTTGGAAGTGGCGGAAAAACTGAACATCCCGCGCGATGGCTATAATTTGCTGTGGATAACCGAATTTCCGTTCTTCGAGTGGGATGAAGAGAACAAAACCTGGGCGGCGATGCACCATCCCTTCACCTCACCGCTGGATGAATGTGTGCCGTATTTGGACACCGCTCCGGAAAAGGTGTACGCCAAGGCGTATGACTTGGTTCTCAATGGCGTGGAGTTGGCCTCCGGTTCGATTCGTATTACCGATCCGGAACTGCAAAACCACATGTTCCGCGCGCTGGGCTTGTCCCAAGAGGAAGCACAGCAAAAATTTGGCTTTTTGTTGGATGCCTTCCGGTATGGTGCACCGCCTCATGGCGGCATGGGCATTGGCCTCGACCGCTTGGTGATGCAAATGCTGGGCGCACCGACCTTGCGCGACGTGATTGCTTACCCGAAGGTGCAGAACATGGTGGAACCCATGACGGATTGCCCGTCGGTGGTGGACACCCAGCAGCTGACGGATTTAGGCATTGCCATCCAAAAGCCTTTGACGGAATAAACTGTCTGCTTTTCAGCATATAGAATAAAACGTCCCTGTGGCATGGCCCACAGGGGCGTTTTTCTGTAAAAAGCGCTCTTTTTTACACATAAAACTACGAAAAGGCGGTTGAAACTGTCCGCAAAAAATGATAAAATAATTTATATAGTGTTTTAATATGGATTATTATATGTTTTGGGAAAGAGGGGATAGATATGCTGGTGCGTCGTTGGAACGTGGCGCCGTTGAATACGGATTTGGCGGCGGAATTGTCCGAATTGTGCGAAATCAGCCCCTTTTTATCTCTTTTGTTGACCAGCCGCGGGTTGGATACGCCGGAGCAGATATACGCTTTTTTGGCGGGACAGGAAGAAGAAATTGACCCGTTTGATTTTGTGGATATGCATGAAGCGGTGGCCCGCATTCGGGAGGCGTTGGAGAAAAAAGAACGCATCCTTGTGTATGGGGACTATGATGTAGACGGCATCACCGCCACCGCGTTGTTATACACCTATTTGCGTGACCAAGGTGCCGACGTGTTATATCGGTTGCCGGATCGAGAGGAAGGGTATGGTCTGCACGTTGAGGCTGTGGAATGGGCGGCACAACAAGGGGTCCAATTGCTTATCACGGTGGACACCGGTGTGACAGCCTGCGAGGCGGTAATGGTGGCGGCGCAACATGGGATAGATGTTGTGGTTACCGATCACCACCAGCCGCCGGCGGTGTTGCCCGCCGCAACCGCCGTAGTGAATCCAAACCGCGCGGATTGTCCGAGCCCTTGCAAAGAGTTTGCCGGGGTAGGGGTGGCTTTTATGTTGGCTTGCGCCCTGGAAGGGGACGGCGAGCGGGTGTTGGCCGAATATGGAGATTTGTTAACCCTGGGCACGCTGGCGGATGTGATTCCGCTCACAGGCTTTAACCGGGATTTGATGCGCCGCGGGTTGCAATTGCTTAATGAGAGCACCCGCCCGGGCATTGTCGCTTTGCGCGAGTTGACCGGACAGGGAGATAAGACGATGACGGCGACCTCGTTGGTGTTTACGCTGGTGCCGCGTTTGAATGCGCCCGGCCGTATGGAAACACCGGACGTAGCCTTGCGGTTGTTGCTCGCGCAGGACGCGCAAGAGGCGATGCCGCTCGCCGAGCGATTGCAAGCCCTCAATGCTCGTCGACAGGATATGTGCAACCAGGTTTTTGCCGAAGCGGACACCTGGCTCTCCGACCACCCGGAATGGTTGTATCAACGTGTCTTGGTGGTGGATGGAGAGAATTGGCACGGCGGTGTGTTGGGCATCGTGGCAGCGCGTCTGAGTGAACGATACGGCAAGCCGGCTGTTGTGTTTACCAAACAGACGGATGGGATAGCCCATGGTTCCTGTCGCAGTTTGAAAGGCTTTAATTTATATGAAGCGTTGTGCGGCTGCGAGAGACTGTTGACGCGGTTCGGCGGGCATGAATTGGCGGCGGGTGTGACTTTGCCGTGCGCGTCGATTGCGGATTTCCGCCGAATGATTAACGACTATGCGGCCTCGCACTGCCCTTGCATGCCGGTGCCGGCGTTGGATGTGGCGGTTCGTTTGCGTCCGGACCAAATCAGTGCGGAAAAATTACCATTGTTGGATTTCCTCGAACCGGTCGGTGCGGGCAATCCGGCGCCCTTGTTCGGTTTATATCGTATGCGCCTGGACAACATCACGGCGTTGAGCGGTGGCAAGCACATACGCTTGTCACTCAGCCGCGACGGTGTTCATGTCAACGCGGTGCGCTTTCAATTGGCACCGGAGGAATTCCCGATCCCTTGCGGTTCGATTGTGAACTGTGTTGTCAGTTTGGAAAAGAATGAGTACAAAGGGGTTGTTTCGGTCAGCATACGTATACAGGATATTGGCTATGCCGATACCGAACGGGAGGCTTTGATTGAAAGTGTCCGCCTATTTGAAAACATTATGCGGCGTGAATGTCGTCCCACGGATGTGTTGCCTGATCGGGAACAGTTGGCGCATTTATACAGCCTGCTCAAAGCCTGTGGTCGTTGGTGCGGCACGCTGGAGCAGTTGCATCGCGCCGTCCAGCGAAGCGGATGCTTGTCGATGACACCCATACAGGTATTGGTTGCGCTGCAAATATGGTGCGAAGCCGGTTTGTTAGAGTGGCAGGATAGCGGCGAGCGATTTTCCGTATGTTTGCGTCCGGTTACGGGTAAGATGGACTTAACGCATACGCCTTTATGGCGGTATTTAGAGGGAGGTGAAGAGGATCGTGCAACATAACGAAGAGAAAAGACAAGAGGTTGAGCAGCGTTTGTTGGATTTGTTGCAAGCAAGCGGCAAAGCGTACGATATGAATCGCATACAAGACGCGATGAGTTTGGCTATTGCTGCCCACGCCGGGCAAAAGCGCAAATCAGGCGAGGAGTATGTGTGTCATCCTCTTCACGTGGCGTGCCTTCTTGTGGAAATCGGCATGGACAGCGAAGCGGTGATAGCCGCTTTGTTGCATGATGTGGTGGAAGATACACAGGTGGAACTGCCGGCTATTGCGGCGCGTTTCGGAGAAACGGTGGCCGAACTGGTGGATGGCGTCACCAAAATCACAAAAATGAACTTTTCCACGCGGGAAGAGCAACAAGCGGAGAACGTCCGCAAGATGTTGTTGGCCATGTCGCGGGATATTCGCGTGATGATCATCAAGCTGGCCGATCGCCTGCACAATATGCGCACAAGCGACGGCTGGGATCCGCAAAAGCAACGCGACAAAGCCAGAGAAACCATGGACATTTATGCGCCGTTAGCGCACCGTTTGGGTATCCGCGCCATCAAAGAGGAGTTGGAAGACTTGTCTTTGCGGGTGCTGGATCCGATTGCGTATAAAGAAATTGAGGATAACCTCGCGTTGCGTGCGGACGGCCGTGCAGCCTTCTTGGCGGATATCCAGCAACGCATTCAAGAGCGATTGGCGGAATATGGAATACAAGCGCATATGTCCGGTCGCGTTAAGAGTATTGCCGGCATTTACCGAAAGATGTATATGAAGGGGCACGCTTTTGAGGAGATCTATGACATATACGCCGTGCGCGTGATATTGGACAGCGTGAATGACTGTTATAACGCGTTAGGGTTGGTGCACGAGATGTTTCGTCCGTTGCCCAATCGGTTTAAGGATTACATCTCCACTCCGAAGCCGAACATGTATCAGTCTTTGCACACCACTGTTGTGGGGAAGGAGAAATTACCCTTTGAGGTGCAGATTCGCACACGGGATATGCATCATACGGCGGAATACGGCATCGCTGCCCACTGGAAATACAAAGTTGGCTTCCAAAAGAAGGATAAACTGGAAGAGCGGCTGGCGTGGATACGGCAGTTTATCGAAAATCAAAAGGATGTGGATGATGCCGAGGATATTGTCCGCAGCATCAAAACCGATTTAGATATTGAGGACGTCTTTGTGTTCACTCCCAAGGGGGACGTGTTGACGCTGCCGGTGGGGAGCACGGTGATTGACTTCGCCTATTCCATTCACACGGCGGTGGGACACCGCATGGTTGGCGCGAAGGTAGATGGGCGCATTGTCCCGTTGGATTATCGTGTGAAAACGGGAGAAATCGTGGAAATTCTGACCACCTCGGCCGCGGACCACGGTCCCAGCCGCGATTGGCTGAACATTGTGCACACCGGTGAGGCGCGCAATAAGATCCGCAGTTGGTTTAAGAACGAGCGGCGGGAGGAGAATATCCGTACCGGTCGTGCGGAATTAGAGCGGGAGTTGGCGCGTAATTATATCCGTCTGCCGGAAGATAAGATGGAAGCGTTTTTGCTGGAACAAAGCCGCAAACAACATTGCGCGACGCTGGATGATTTCTTTGCGGCTATCGGCTACGGCGGTGTGCTGATTTCGCGTATTCTTCCGCGGATGAAGGAAGAATATCAACGCATACAAAAAGAAGAGCACGTGGCGGCCCGCGTGGTGACACCGCCCTCTGTTCCGCAAAAGAAAGGCTCGCACAGCGAAGGAGTTATCATTGACCAGTTGGATGATTGCCTGGTCAAATTCGCGCAATGTTGCAACCCGGTGCCGGGGGATGCGATTATCGGGTTTATCACCCGTGGCAATGGGGTATCTATCCATCGTTGCGACTGCACCAACGTGCCGCGTGATTTGGAGACGGCGGCCAACCGTGAACGCTGGGTATCGGTCAAATGGGAGAAGGATATCTCAACCGAATTCGATGCAAATTTGCATATTGTGGCACACGATAGCACGAATTTACTGCTGAAACTGGCGACTTTGCTGGCCGGATTGCACATTCCGGTGCATTCGCTCAATGCCCGTGACCAGGGCAGCGGGGCGACGGTGACGATGACGATAGCGGTCAATAGTGTCGAACATCTACGCTCGGTCATACAGCGTCTGGAACAGGTGCAAGGTGTGGATTTGGTTCAGCGCGCCACGATGTAAGGGAGTTTTGACTATGAAAGCCGTATATCAACGCGTTTCCCATGCCGCCGTATCGGTGGCAGGCGAGGAGATTGCGCGTATTAGTTCGGGTGTTTTGCTGTTGGTGGGCGTCTGCCCGGAGGACACAGAAGAAGAAGCGCGTTTGTTGGCGCGTAAAGTGGCCGGCCTGCGTGTGTTTCGGGATGAACAGGATAAAATGAACAGGTCGGTTTTGGATACGGGCGGCAGTGTGTTGGCTGTGTCTCAGTTCACCTTGTGCGCGAACACCCGTCACGGCTGTCGGCCGGACTTTTTTGGTGCGGCGCGTCCCGAAATAGCCGAGCCGTTGTTCGCATATTTTGTCGGCTGTCTACGTGATGCCGGGGTGACTTCGGTGGAAACGGGGCGCTTTGGTGCGGACATGCAGGTAGCGTTGCTCAACGATGGCCCTGTCACCATTTTGTTGGATACAGACGACTGGCGAAAGGGGAGTGCCGCGTGCAAATAAAGACGCTGTCAGTGGGTGCCTTAGATACCAACTGTTATCTTGTATGGGATGAAGAGCGCCGCGGATTGGTTATCGATCCGGGAGATGAGGCGCCGCGTCTGTTGCGGATGATAGAGGCTCTGGATTTGACAATAGACGCCGTTTTGTTAACACATGCGCATTTTGACCATATGCAGGCGGCGGGTGCGCTTTGTGAGGCGACCGATGCACGTCTGTTGGTAGGTGCCGAAGATGCGGCAGCTTTGGCGGACGCATCAAGAAACTTATCGGGGCTGTTTGGCGATATACAACCGATATCCCTGTCGGCTGACCGTTTGTTGTGCGAGGGGGACGTTGTGACGGTTGGGAGCAACTGTCTCACTGTTTGGCAAACTCCCGGTCATACCCCCGGCTCTCTTTGCCTGTTAGGGGATGGGGTGGTGTTTTCCGGAGATACGCTGTTTGCCGGTAGTTGCGGGCGTGTGGATTTCCCCGGTGGGGATGGCGTGGCGATGCGGCAGTCTTTGCAGCGCTTGGCATCCTTGCCTACGGATTGGAGAGTATACCCGGGACACGGTTTGTCGACTCAAATAGGACAGGAAAGGGATACAAACCCATATATGCGTTAAGAAAGAGGGGCAGAGGACTGTATGCAGTTGTTTTTAAAAGGCAACGATTTTCATTTTGAACTAGAAAATATCTGCCGCTTGTTTCTGCCGCAGGAGAAAATAATCACCCACCATACGGATTTTCCGAATGGGGAGGAGACCGGCCTGGTGGCGGTGTGCTCTTTGGCGACATCGTCCGACGGCGCGACGTTATCCTGTCGATTGTGCCTGGAAGCGTTTGATGAGCAGTTGGAAACACAGGTTTGTGCAGACGAAACGCCGGATGCGGCCGCGTTTCGTGACCGATGTGAACTGGTTTTGTGCACGTTGCTATACCGTTTGCTTGTAAAGCTTCTTGGCTTTACACAGACGTGGGGGCTTGTCACCGGTGTACGACCGGTGAAATTATTACGCCGCCTTGTGCAAGAGCAAGGCGAAGAGGCAGCGATGGCCTATTTTCGGGATGTGTTACTGGTCAGCGAAGAAAAAAGAGAACTTTGTCGTCGCACTTTGCAGACGGAGGATACATTGCTGGCGCTTTCGCGTCCGGACTCGTTTAGCTTATACATATCCATTCCGTTTTGCCCGACGCGCTGTGATTATTGCTCTTTTGTTTCGCAGACAGTGGAGAAAGCGCGGCGTCTGATTCCGGTGTATGTGGAGCAGTTGTGTGAGGAAATTCGTCAAACCGGGCGCATTGCGACGGAGTTGGGACTTCGTTTAGAGACGGTATACTTTGGCGGAGGCACCCCTACCACGTTGTCCGCTGAGCAATTGCAACGGTTATTTCACACGGTAGAAACGGCGTTTGACCTGTCGCATGTGCGGGAATATACCGTAGAGGCGGGGCGACCGGACACGGTTACGCCGGAGAAGATGCAGGCGATGCATCGGGCGGGTGTCAGCCGTGTGAGCATCAATCCACAGACGCTGCAACAGCCTGTGCTCACGGGCATTGGCCGTAAGCACACGGTGCAGCAGTTTTATGATGCGTTTGACATGGCGCGGCAGGCGGGATTCACCAATATAAACACCGACCTAATTGCGGGGTTGCCGGGGGATACTTACACCGGCTTTGCGGATACAATCGAGCAAATTCTCGCCTTATCTCCTGAAAGTATCACCGTTCACACCTTGTCCATGAAACGGGCATCCAACATTATGTTGCAACACAGGGCGGATTATCGTGTGCAGGAGGATGCTGTACGGATGGTGCGCCTGTCAGCGGATACGCTGCCGGCTAAGGGATATATCCCGTATTATCTCTATCGCCAGAGCCGTACGGTGGGCAACCAAGAGAACGTCGGGTGGTCGAAGCCGGGCTGCGAAGGGCTGTATAACGTGTATATCATGGATGAAACGCATACGATTTTGGGATGCGGTGCCGGAGCGGTAACGAAACTCAAAAAACCGGGCAGCGAATATTTGGAGCGCATTTTTAATTATAAATTTCCATATGAATATAACACCGGATTAGACGAAATGTTATCCCGCAAACAAAAAATTCTCCGTTTTTACGAACAACACGGAGAATAAGCATTGCAAAACGCATGAAAATAGCATATACTGAAATTGGATAGATTATTGACTATAAAGGAGTGTGTGAAATGAAAACATGGGAAGAATTGGTAACCTTAGCTAAGGACATGGCGTCGGCGGCGGGCCGTAAAGCCACCGACATCGCTGATTTAGCGAAGCTGAAACTGAAATTGGCAGAGAACGAAAAAGCGGTTGAGGCCACGTTGACGGCGTTGGGGCGTTTGTTTTATGAGACTCGTAAAGGTTCGCAAGAGCCGGACGAGGATATGATTTCGGAATTGATTGCGCAGATGGATGAATTGTATGCCACAGGGGAGCAGCTGCAAGCAGAGATTGATGTCACCCGCGGCCGAAAGACTTGCGCTGATTGCGGTGCGGCGAACCCCGAAGGCGCGGCGTATTGCAATTGTTGCGGAAAATCGCTGTAAAAATAGAATGCTATAACAAAAAACACGGTTGCTTAGGCAACCGTGTTTTTTAATACGTATCCAAAAAATGCGTTTTCTCGTCTTTTTTTCGATAACTGATAATGGTTTCGAGGTTTACGTTTTGTGCGCTACGGAAAATGTTTTGGTCAATTTGTTTATTGGTTTTACGCAGTTCGGTTAAGAGTTGCTTGACCTCCGCCCGTTTGGAGGAGATGTCCTCTCGTGCGGTGTCGGTGACCGAACAGGCACAGCGTATACAGGCTATATCGTTATAGCGGCACCAGGCGAGGATGTCTTTTTCCCGCACGTGGTACAGGGGGCGTATGAGTTCCATGCCAGGGAAGTGCGCGCTTTTGAGTTTAGGCATCATGGTGCGCATTTCTGCACCGTACAGCATGCTCATGAGGGTGGTTTCAATCACGTCGTCGAAATGGTGACCTAGCGCGATTTTATTGCATCCGCGCTCGCTTGCAAATTTATACAGATATCCGCGCCGCATGCGTGCACAGAGATAACAGGGGGAACCGTCCTGCTTTTCCACCACCGAAAAAATGGGGCTTTCAAAAATGGTGATGGGCAACCCAAGAGTGGCGGCATTTTCTTGTATGCGCTCTCGGTTTTCGGGCTGATAACCGGGGTCCATCACGATGTATTCCAACGCAAACGGAACTTCGCTGCCGTGCCGCTGCAATTCTTGTAAGCATTTGGCGAGCAACAAAGAATCTTTCCCGCCGGACAAGCAGACAGCGATACGGTCTCCGGCCTCTATCATTTGATAGTCTTTGAGCGCCCCGATAAAGGGATTCCAGATGGATTTGCGATATTTTTTGATGATGCTGCGTTCAGCGATTTGCTGGCGGTTCATGCTTGGCCACCTCTTCTTCGCTCCACAACGGCGCGAAGGCTGTGTAGCAGAGGACGCAGATTGATGACCAACATAGCGGCCAACAGGGCACCCTCCCATACAGGCCAAAGAGGAATTTCTTGTATCATGATGATGGTCTGTGCCAGAAGAATGACGGCGTTGGCGGTGAACCGTGGGATATCCCACGTGATTTTCACAAATCGCCGTGTATGGATGCTACGGATAGCGAACACCAGACCGTAACTGATGGCGGTCGAGAGAGCGGCGCCTTGAACACCCATCCACCGGATGAGGAAGAAGTTGCCGATGATATTGATGATGGTGCCGAGGATGGTAGTGACCAGCACGCTTTCGCTGCGTTTTTCCACCGTATAGACGGTGCCCAGGAAAGAAACAAAGCAGGAAGCTGCCATGGCCACGACCAACGTGGGCATATATTGCCAAGAGGCGTAAAAACTATCGGCGACCAGTATCTTCGTGACAAATTTGGCGCATACAATCAACCCGGCGCTACACACAAACACAACCGACTGATACATGGAAAACACGCGGCTGAAAAAGGTTTGCCGTTCGAGCGGGCTTTTTTCGGTAAGGATAGACATCTGCCAAGCGTCCATGAATATGCCGCTGATGATGATGAGCAGGTTGGGAATTTTATAAGAAATTGCATACAGGCCGTTGGCCGCCTCATCGATAATCCAGGTGACCATATAGCGGTCGGACACGTCGGTAATCCACCACAAAGCGGTGGTGGGTATAAGAGGCAGAGAATAGCGCAGCATCGCGCGGGTAATTTTGCGGCTGAGGCTTTTGAAGCGAATATAGCGGTACAACTTAGCTGTGAAGAAAAACAGCAGAATGCTGATAAAGTCAGACAAAACAATAGCTAAGATATATCCCACAATGCCGATTTTCAAAACGGCCAGGAACAGCACGTCCAACAATAGGGTGGTGGCGGTGCCGATAACGCAGATGAGGGTGAACAGGCGTACCCGTTGCAGGGATTTCACGAAATACGCGAATAAATAGCGCGTGATAGAACAAAGCACAAACACGTATATCCAGCCGGCATAACTGCCAAAAGTGGGGATGCGTTGTATGAGCGGGAAGAACAAGAAAAAGCCGCCGAACCCGATGAGGTTTACAACTAGACCGGTGGTGAGTACGGTGTGGCGGTCGGTTTCGCCGTCCATGCCAAACCGTAAGACGGCGGTGTTTATACCCAAAGAAACAATGGGTATGAGCAAATTGGCCGCTTGCACCAACAAATCGACGATACCATATTCGCCGTTGGTCAGATAGTTTGTGTAAAGAGGCATCAGTAGGATGGTCATGACCTTGGAGCCGAACGTGCCGATGCCCAGCACTAGCGTGTTGGTGAGCAGTTTTTTATAGCGATTGTTTTTTTGCATGATGCCTCTCCTTCCTATATAAGATGTGTTCAACGCCGTTATTGTACCACATTCGGTTGGTGAATACAAGTATGGGGCCTATATTTTCTCTGTTGCTCCTGTGCCGCATGAGCAAAGCAAGCGGCAACCGTTTATGAACGGTTGCCGACAGAGGGGATTTGGTAGGTGAGTTGTGTCCAGACAGGTGTTTGGATAGCCTTTTCGCTGCACAAGGTTATGCACACAGTCTCTTCGCCCAGCGTGCGGGTTTCGCTGTGCCAATAACAATGGTTTGCCCGGTCGTATCCCTGTGCCGGCCCCGGCACCGAGAAACTGCTGAGTGGCAGTACCAATCCAAACCCGGTGTATTTGACGTATGCCTCTTTGGCGGTCCATAAAGGTGTGAATCGCTCGTCAGGTGCCGCTTGGAGCCAGGCTTGTTCGTCCGCGGTGAAACAGCGCGCGGCTACGGCGGGACGGTTTTTTTGTTGTAATTGAGCGTCCAGTCCCAGTTCGCAGGTGTCTACCGCACAAAACACCCAGCGTCCGGTATGGGACAAACTGAAATATCGCCCGCTGTTATCCGCAAGATAGGGCTTGCCGCGTGAGTCATGGGTTAGGGCAGGGGGGTATGCGTCACCGAACAGGTGCGTGAGCATCCATCCGGCGGCGGCGCATTGTGCTTGCTTTTGCGTGTCGCGCAGACCTTGTATTTTCAGCATTCGCTGCGTGCCAATAGCGGCAGCTGCTATATCTCGGTTTTCTGCATTTTCAAAGGGTGAGCAGTCCATCACATACAGGCGCATGGTGCATCTCCTTTTGTAATTTTTTCTTATTGGAAATGATACCATACAGCAGGGCGCCTTGTCAATCTGAGCAAGGGTAAAACCCCGTCTTTTGGTTGACATGCACACGGCCGTTGAGGTATAATAAGAGGGATAAATTTGATGCAACAAGGGGTTTGTTTCATGGATATTCAACAGACATTGATGCAGGAATTTCACCTGCGTGCGTCCCAAGTGGAGAACGTGACCGCTTTACTGGATGACGGAAACACCATTCCGTTTATTGCCCGCTATCGGAAAGAGCAAACCGGTTCGTTAGATGACCAGGTTTTGCGTGAATTGGCGGAGCGGTTGACCTATTTGCGCAATCTCAATGAGCAACGCGATAAATACCGTGCGGTCATTGAAGAACAGGGTGCGCTGACGGAGGAACTGGCGGCGGCGCTGGATGCCGCTGTGACGCTGACGGAATTGGAGGATTTATATCGTCCGTATCGTCCCAAACGGCGCACACGGGCAACCGTTGCGAAAGAACGGGGCTTACAACCGCTTGCGGATGCGTTGTATGCACAAACGCCGGCGGATGCAGATCCGTTGCAACTGGCGGCGGCGTATATCACTGAAGAGCTGCCGACGGTAGAAGATGCCTTGGCGGGCGCGCGGGATATCATCGCCGAATACATTGCTGACGACCCTGCGGTGCGTAAGCGCTTGCGCGTGGTGTGTATGGCGAATGGATTTTTGACATCCAAAGCGGCCACCGAAGAGGATAGCGTGTATGCGAACTATTATGATTTTCGTGAGCCGCTCAGCAAAGTGCCGGGCCATCGTGTGTTGGCTATCAACCGAGGCGAGCGGGAAGAGTTTTTGAAGGTGCACGTGGAGTTTGACGTGGCACATGCGTTGCGCATCGTGTGTTCTGAGCATGTAAAGGGGGACACCTTGCTAGCCCAACAAGTGCAGTTGGCGGCCGAGGACGCGTATACGAGGCTGATTTTCCTCTCTCTTGAACGGGAGATGCGCAATGTTTTATCCGAATCGGCCAGTGAAGCGGCGATCAAAGTATTTTCTGTGAATTTGCGGCAGCTGCTTATGCAACCGCCGGTCAAGGGACGGGTAACCTTGGGTCTGGACCCCGGGTATCAGCACGGATGTAAGACCGCGGTTATTAATCCGACCGGAAAGGTGCTGGATACCGGCATCGTATACCCGGTGCCGCAGTTCAAGCGCATGGATGAGGCCAAACGGATTATCACCGGGTTTATTCGTCGGTATGGCGTAGAGGTGATCGCTATCGGCAACGGCACAGCCTCGCATGAAACCGAGGTGTTTGTGGCGGATTTGTTGCGTGAGTTAGGGGATAGCAAGGTGGCGTATATGGTGGTTAGCGAGGCGGGTGCCTCGGTATATTCCGCCTCTAAATTAGCCGCACAAGAATTCCCCGATTATGATGTGAATTTGCGCTCGGCGGTGTCGATTGCGCGCCGTTTGCAAGACCCGTTGGCAGAGCTGGTGAAAATTGACCCGAAAGCCATTGGCGTCGGGCAGTATCAGCATGATTTGCCGCAGGCGCAGTTGTCGCAGGCATTGAATGGCGTTGTGGAGGCGTGCGTGAATAGCGTGGGTGTGGATTTGAACACCGCCTCGGCGCCCTTGCTGGAACAGGTGGCGGGCATCAACTCGACGGTTGCCAAGAATATCGTGGCCTATCGTGAAGAGAATGGGGCGTTCGCCTCGCGTGCAGCGCTCAAAAAGGTGCCGAAACTCGGTGCAAAAACCTTTGAACAGTGCGCGGGTTTCTTGCACGTGCCGGAGAGTAAGAATTTGCTGGATCATACAGCGGTTCACCCCGAAAGTTATGATGCCGCGAAGGGTTTGTTGGATTTGTGTGGTCTGACCGTGAAAAACCTTACCGGATTGCAGGAGAAGGTGGATGCCTTCGGCATTTCCGCGTTGGCGGAAAAACTGGCAGTCGGTGAACCAACACTGTTGGATATTGTTGCGGAATTACAGAATCCCGGTCGGGATCCGCGAGATGAATTGCCGCCGCCGTTGTTGCGCACGGATATTTTAGGCATAGAATCTTTGCGTCCGGGCATGGAGCTGACCGGCACGGTGCGCAACGTGGTGGATTTCGGCGCTTTTGTGGATATCGGCGTTCACCAAGACGGGCTGGTACACATTTCTCAGATCACCGACCGCTACATCAAGCACCCCGGCGAGGTTTTGAAGGTGGGGGATATTGTGAAGGTTTGGGTGCTGACGGTGGACGTGCAGAAAAAACGCATCGGCCTGACCATGAAACTGCCTAAAAAGCAGGCGTAAATTGATGATTTTTCCTTGACAAGCGAGTGAAAAAATGGTATGGTATGGGGCAGGGCGACAGGCCCCGTTATGCCGCTGTGGTGGAATAGGCAGACACAAGGGACTTAAAATCCCTCGGGGGCGACTCCGTACCGGTTCAAGTCCGGTCAGCGGCACCAAAAAAGAAGTAACTTTTGTCTACCAAAAGTTACTTCTTTTTTTATCCAAGCCGCAGGCTTGGCATATCATCACGACGCAGTCGTGTATATCATCA